>NZ_JBDYKL010000066.1:0-2351 GCF_040012415.1 Sanguibacter sp. 25GB23B1 | reverse complement strand
ACAGCGACCCGCAGGACCCCCGCCGGGTCCGGCTCTTCGCGGGCTGCGGCGTCGTCGCGTCTGCTGTGGCGCGCTCACGAGGCGTGGTTGACCTCGTCCGGCCACACACCGCCCGAGCCCGCGCCGATCCTGCGGCCGAGCACGAGGAATCCCACGTCAGCCCAGCGCGTGGCGCATCGGCTCGAGCTTGGCCTCGGTCTCGGCGAGCTCGGCGCCAGGCTCGGACGCCGCGACGACGCCGCAGCCCGCGAAGAGCCGGACCCGGCGGGGGTCCTGCGGGTCGAGCGCGCCGGAGCGCAGCGCGATGCCCCACTCGCCGTCCCCGTCGCCGCCGAGCCAGCCCACCGGTCCCGCGTAGCGCGCACGGTCGAGGCCTTCGATCTCGCGGATGAGGTCGTTCGCGGCCGCGGTCGGCGTGCCGCAGACCGCGGCCGTGGGGTGCAGCGCCGCGGCGAGGCTGAGGCTGGAGGGGGTCTGCCCGGAGCCGTTCGTCGTGCAGAGCACGCCCGTGACGTCGCTCGCGAGGTGGAGCACGTTGGGCAGGTGGAGGACGAACGGCGTCTCGGGGACGTTGAGCGACTGGCAGAAGGGCTCGAGGGCCCCGGCGACCGACGCGACGGCGTACTCGTGCTCCTCGAGGTCCTTGGAGGAGTGGGCGAGCACAGCCGCGCGGGCGAGGTCGGCTTCCTCGCCGCCCGTGCGGCGGATGGTCCCGGCCAGGACGCGGGACGTCACGAGGCCCTTCTCGCTGCGGACGAGCAGCTCGGGCGTGGCGCCCACCATGCCGTCGACGCAGAAGGTCCAGCAGCTCGCGTAGGCGTCGGCGAGGCGCGTGAGCAGCCACCGGACGTCGATGGGGTGCTCGGTCCGTGCGACGACGTCGCGTGCCATGACCACCTTGTCGAGACGGCCGGCACGGATCCGGACGACGGCCTCCTCGACCGCCGCCATCCAGGTGTCGTCGTCGACCGCACCCTGCGTGTACGTGACGGCCCCCGGCGCGGTGACCGGGGTGTCGTCGCCGGCGGCGCTGACCACGTCGGCGAGCGTCGGGGCCGGGCCGAGGGTCGGGACGGCCTCGACCGTCGAGATCGTCGTGATCCAGGAGACCTTCCCGCGGCGCCCGACCACGACGCGGGGGACGACGAGGGTGCCGCCGGCCGCGGAGGACTCGTCGAACGCGAAGGAGCCGAACGCGACCGGTCCCGTGCCCGGGAGGCCGAGCTCGTCGCGGACGATGGCCCGGGCACGCAGCGCGGCCCACGCGCTCTCGGCCTCGGCGAAGCGGTCGGCGCCCGTCGTCTCGATGCGTGCGACCTCGCCCCAGGCAGCCAGGCCGTCGCCGCGCCGGACCCAGGCGAGGGCGCCCTCGGCGGGCAGGAGGGCGAGCAGGGCGCCGGGGTCGTCCGGCAGGTCGTCGATCCGGGTGGTGCGGACCATGAGGGTCGCCGACTCGGGCGGTGGTGTGACGCCCGGGAACGCGGCATCCGGCTGGGAGCTCATCGCCTCCAAGCGTACGACTCGGCCGGCCGTGGCAGCGCCGAGGAGTGAGAACATTGACGCATGTCACGTGCCAGCCTGGAGAAGAAGCCCACCGAGGTCGCGTCGATGTTCGACGGCATCGCGCGCCACTACGACCTCACGAACGACCTGATCTCCATGGGGCAGGACCGCTACTGGCGCCGGGCGACGGTGAGCGCGGTGCGGGCTCAGGAGGGCGAGACGGTGCTCGACCTCGCTGCCGGGACCGGGACGTCGAGCGAACCCTTCGCCGACGCGGGAGCGAAGGTCGTCCCGTGCGACTTCTCCTTCGGGATGCTCGCCGTCGGCAAGGAGCGTCGCCCGGACCTGCCGTTCACCGCGGGCGACGCAACACGCCTGCCCTTCGCGGACGCGTCCTTCGACGCCGTGACGATCTCCTTCGGTCTGCGCAACGTCGTCGACACCGCTGGAGCGCTCAGCGAGATGCTCCGCGTCGTACGGCCCGGGGGGCGCATCGTCATCTGCGAGTTCTCCCAGCCCACGTGGGCGCCGTTCCGCACGGTCTACACCGAGTACCTCATGCGTGCGCTGCCGAAGGTCGCGGGCGCCGTGACGAGGGACTCGGGCTCCTACCGGTACCTCGCGGAGTCGATCCGCGCGTGGCCCGACCAGCAGGCGCTCGGCCGCCTGCTCCTCCAGTCGGGCTGGGGCAAGGTCGGCTACCGGAACCTCACGGGCGGGATCGTCGCGCTGCACCGGGCGACGCGACCCGTCTGAGCGGCTCGGACGACGGCGCCCCGCACGACAGGGCGCACGGCCCCGCACGACAGGGCGCACGACAGAGGCCCGCTCCCGTCCGAGACGGGAGC
>NZ_JBDYKL010000065.1:0-4748 GCF_040012415.1 Sanguibacter sp. 25GB23B1 | reverse complement strand
TATAAGAGACAGACGAGGACGTCCAGGGTCGTCTCGACGCGCTCCGTGAGCGCTTCGGCACCCTCGTGGGCGTCGACGTGCAGAGCCTGCGCTCGGTCGGACGGGAGAGCGTCAGGCCTTGTCGGAGGTCTCGGAGGCGCTGGCGTCCTCGGCCTCGTCCACGACGATGCCCTCGTCGGCCACGACCGAGGCAGCGGCATCGTCCTCGTCCGACCCGATGAAGTCGGAGAGGTCCACGGTGGTTCCCGCACCGTCGAGGATCGTCACCTGGCGCAGGGCGACGGCGAGGGCCTTGGACCGAGCGACCTCGCCGACCATCGCCGGGATCTGACCGTTCTCGTCGATCGTCTTGATGAACGTGTTCGCGTCCATGCCGTACTGGCGGCTCGCGTTGACGAGGTAGTCGAGGAGCTCGTTCTGAGCGACCTTGACCTCGAGCTGCTCGGCGAGGATGTCGAGCACGATCTGGTTCTTCAGCGCGGTCTGCGTCTGCTCGGTGACCTCGGTGCGGTGCTCTGCATCCTCGAGGCGACCTTCGCCCTCGAGGTGACGGACGACCTCGGCCTCGATGACGCCGGCGGGCAGGGGGACGTCGCCCTTGGTGAGCTCCTCGAGGAGGAGGTCGCGGGCCTGGACGGCCTGGTTGGAGGACTTGATGTTCGCGGCCTGCTCGCGCAGGTCGGCGGTCAGCTCCTCGAGGGTGTCGAACTCGCTCGCCAGCTGGGCGAAGTCGTCGTCCGCCTCGGGCAGGTCGCGCTGCTTGACGGTCGTCGCTGTGACGGTGATGTCGGCGTCGGCGCCCTCGTGCTCGCCACCGGCGAGCGGAGCGACGAACGTCGTGGTCTCGCCGGCCGAGAGGTCGGTCAGCGCCTCGTCGAGGCCTTCGAGCATGTTGCCGGAGCCGATCTGGTACGAGATGCCGGAGACGTTGTCGACCTCCTCGCCCCCCACCTTCGCGGAGAGGTCGAGCACGACGAAGTCGCCCTCGGCTGCGGGACGGTCGACGCCCACGAGGGTGCCGAAGCGCTCACGGAGCGCGTCGAGACGACCCTGGACGTCCTCGTCGGTGACCTCGAGGTCGTCGACGGTCACGGTGATGCTCGAGAGCTCGGGGAGCTCGACCTCGGGGCGCACCTCGACCTCGGCGGTGAAGTGCAGCTCACCGGCGGTCTCGTCGACGTCGGGGACCTTGATGACCTCGACCTCGGGCTGACCGAGCGGGCGGATGTTCGTCTCGGTCACGGCCTGGCGGTAGAAGCCGGACAGCGACTCGTTGATCGCGTGCTCGAGGACGGCTCCGCGGCCGACGCGCTGGTCGACGATGCGTGCGGGGATCTTGCCCTTGCGGAAGCCCGGGACGGTGATCTGCTCGGCGATGTGCTTGTACGCATGATCGATGCTCGGCTTGAGCTCGTCGTACTCCACCTCGACGGTCAGCTTGACCTTGGTCGGGTCCAGGGTCTCGACGGCGCTCTTCACTTCGATGATCTCCAACTGATTGATGGCATGCCGAGTGCCCGGCACGGATACTTCTGAGCTTCTCGGGTCTCGCAGGAGCGACGGCCGCCTTCCGGCGGCGCTGCTCCCGCTCGTGGGTCAGCAATCACCCACGAGCGACCAGTAGATGGTACGCCACAGGGCCGCGTCCTATCGAACGCGGCCCTGTGACCATGGTCGGGGTGACAGGATTCGAACCTGCGACCTTCCGGCCCCAAACCGGACGCGCTACCAACCTGCGCCACACCCCGATGCTCGTGCACCACCCGTCGGCGCACTCGGGCAAGTGTAGTGGGATGCCGCAGCGCGCTGCGCACCCGAAACCTTTGCTAAGGTAGCTGCGCTGGTTCGAGCACGGGAGACCGTGTTCACGAGCCGCAAGCGGGCGTAGCTTAGTGGTAAAGCCTCAGTCTTCCAAACTGATGATGCGAGTTCGATTCTCGTCGCCCGCTCCACCGACGGCCCTCACGGCGCTCCCTCGCACGTCCCTCCCACGCATCCGCCCAGCGGGTTGCCCCATCAGGTCCTCGCGCCACGGCGAGGGAAGCGAGCTAGCCTTCCACCATGCGTTCACGGCTGCTGCACGCCCGAGAGTCCTTCTGGTTCATCCCGGCGCTGAGCGGCGCCGGGGCCGTTCTCCTCGCCCTCGCACTGATCGAGGTCGATCGGACCCTGCAGGCCGAGGGCGTCCGCTCGATCCCCCTCGTCGCCGACCTCTCAGCGACCGGGGGCCGCGCGATCCTCGCGGCGATCGGCGGGACGATGCTCGGGGTCGCCGCGACCTCGTTCTCCATCACGATCTCGGTCCTCGCGACGACGTCGTCGACATACGGCCCACGGCTGGTCCGCAACTTCATGGCGGACCGCGGCAACCAGGTGGTGCTCGCCGTCCACACGTCCGCCTTCCTCTACTCGCTCGTGGTGCTGCGCGCCGTGCGCACCGAGGAGGACTCGTCGACGACCTTCGTCCCGAGCCTCGCCGTCAGCGTGGCCGTCCTCTTCGCGACCGGCGGCGTCGCGGTGCTCGTCTACTTCATCCACCACATCGCGAGCTCCGTCCAGGTGACGACGCTCCAGGGCCGCGTCCTGTCCGAGCTGCTCTCCGTCATCGACCTCCTCTACCCCGAGGAGCCACGACGACGGGGCGAGCCACGAGGAGCGGCGGGGCTCACGCCGACGGGCGAGACGTTCCGGGCGGCGTCCTCGGGGTACGTGCAGCACGTCGACGTCAAGCGACTGTGCCGGGCAGCGACCTCGGAGGACGTCGTCCTGCGCGTCCTGGCGACTCCCGGCACGTACGTCCTCACGGGCCAGACGATCGCAGAGACGCTCGCCCCCGCCGACGGCGGGCCGGGTGAGCCCTCGGCGCCTCGCCGCACGTCGTCCTCCGACGAGCTCGCGCGGTCGGTGCCGTCGGCGTTCACCGTCGCAGCCCCCCGGACCCCGCACCAGGATCTGCGCTTCGCCGCACAGGGACTCGTCGAGATCGGCGTCCGCGGCCTCGCGTCCGGCGCGAACGACCCGTACACCTGCGTCTCCGCGGTCGACGCGCTGAGCGGGGCCCTGACGACGCTGTGCACCCGACCCGAGGCCTCCGACGAGGTCACCGACGACGAGGACCGGGTCCGTGTGCTCTGCGCGTGGCCCACACGCGCAGAGGTGCTCGCGGACGTCTTCCTCGCCCTCCGCACCTACGCGATGGACCATCCGCTCGTCGTCCGTGCGGGAGTCCGCCTGATCGACCGGCTCGAGTCCGTGACCAGCGGCGACACCCGCCACACGCTGCGGCTGGAGACCGACGCGTTCCACGAGGCGTACCTCGCGACGCAGCCACCGGCCTTCGACGCCGGCCCGGCGCTCGCGGCACTGAGCTCCGTCCGCCTGAGGCTGGCTGACGCGCGCTCGCCCGGGGTCCTGTAGACGGCGATCGCGGCGCCTGACCGTGCGTGCGTCGTCGGACGGTGGAGCGGCCGTGCACGGTGTGCGCACGCCCGGACGTTGCATGCCGCGCGCACCGTCGATAGAGTCGGGCGGACAGCATCCGCCGCGCACCCGCGCCCCGCGGAGACACGAGTCGGCGAGAGGAAGCGCAGTGAGCCTGCAGGTCATCACCTCGACCCGCCCCGTGCTCGTTCCGTGCGCTCCCTGCCCCGTGTGCTGTCGGTGTCTCTAGAGCGTTGACCCGCGACCGCCTCTGGCGGACCGTCAATGCTCCACACCCCTCGGCCGCCCTGTCGCGGCCGCTCCTGACCGCCACCGTCGTGCCCTCCGCAGGTCCTGACGTCCCTCAGGAGCATCGCTCCCCCTGTCGTACCGGCTCACCCCCACCCGGTCTCAGCGACCGTTCCCCAGAAAAGGACTCCCTCATGGCACGCATCTACGACGACGTCACGAAGCTCGTCGGCAACACCCCGCTCGTCCGGCTCAACCGCCTCACCGAGGGTGTCGGGGCGACCGTCGTCGCCAAGCTCGAGTACTACAACCCGGCGAACTCCGTGAAGGACCGCATCGGCGTCGCGATCATCGACGCGGCCGAGAAGTCCGGAGCCCTCACGGCCGGCGGGACGATCGTCGAGGCGACGTCCGGGAACACGGGCATCGCGCTCGCGTTCGTCGGGGCAGCCCGCGGCTACGACGTGGTGCTCACCATGCCGGACACGATGTCCAAGGAGCGACGAGCCCTCTTGCGCGCCTACGGCGCCGAGCTCATCCTCACCCCCGGGTCCGAGGGCATGAAGGGCGCGGTCACCAAGGCCAACGAGATCGCGGCCGAGCGTCCTGGCGCGATCCTCGCGAGCCAGTTCTCGAACGAGGCGAACCCGGAGATCCACCGGACGACGACCGCCGAAGAGATCTGGGCGGACACCGACGGCGCCGTCGACATCTTCGTCGCGGGAATCGGTACCGGCGGCACGATCACGGGCGTCGGTCAGGTCCTCAAGAAGTACAAGCCTGAGGTCCAGGTCATCGCGGTCGAGCCGGCGGAGTCCCCCATCCTCAACGGCGGTGCACCCGGCCCGCACAAGATCCAGGGCATCGGCGCGAACTTCGTCCCCGAGATCCTCGACACGACCGTCTACGACGAGGTCTTCGACGTCGACGCCGAGACGTCCGTGACAGTCGCGCGCCGCGCCGCGAAGGAGGAGGGCCTGCTCGTCGGCATCTCGTCCGGCGCCGCGATCCACGCCGCGCTCGAGATCGGCAAGCGCCCCGAGAACGCCGGCAAGCTCATCGTCGTCGTCGTGCCGTCG
>NZ_JBDYKL010000064.1:0-5610 GCF_040012415.1 Sanguibacter sp. 25GB23B1 | reverse complement strand
AGGTTGCCCCGAGTACAGGCTGGAAGGTCTGGAATGGTGAGCGTCCGTTCTTTGAGAACTCAACAGTGTGCTTAATAGTCAATGCCAAGACCCTTCGCTGGGTGTGGTTGGCTGCCTCGTTGTGGGGTGGTTGGTCATGGTCGGCGGAGTGAATTTGGTATGAATTGAAAACGCAAGTTTTCGGTTTGTAGCCTTGATTAATGGGGTGCCTCATAGCATGGGGTGTCCCGCTTCGTATGGTTGTTGATCTGCTCTTTCGGGGGTGGGTTGATGTTGAACATTTACGGAGAGTTTGATCCTGGCTCAGGACGAACGCTGGCGGCGTGCTTAACACATGCAAGTCGAACGGTGATATCGGAGCTTGCTCTGGTTGATCAGTGGCGAACGGGTGAGTAACACGTGAGTAACCTGCCCTTGACTCTGGGATAACTCCGGGAAACCGGGGCTAATACTGGATACGAAGCGCCTCGGCATCGGGTGCGCTTGGAAAGTTTTTCGGTCAAGGATGGACTCGCGGCCTATCAGCTTGTTGGCGGGGTAACGGCCCACCAAGGCGTCGACGGGTAGCCGGCCTGAGAGGGCGACCGGCCACACTGGGACTGAGACACGGCCCAGACTCCTACGGGAGGCAGCAGTGGGGAATATTGCACAATGGGCGAAAGCCTGATGCAGCGACGCCGCGTGAGGGATGAAGGCCTTCGGGTTGTAAACCTCTTTCAGTAGGGAAGAAGCGAAAGTGACGGTACCTGCAGAAGAAGCGCCGGCTAACTACGTGCCAGCAGCCGCGGTAATACGTAGGGCGCAAGCGTTGTCCGGAATTATTGGGCGTAAAGAGCTCGTAGGCGGTTTGTCGCGTCTGGTGTGAAAACTCAAGGCTCAACCTTGAGCTTGCATCGGGTACGGGCAGACTAGAGTGCGGTAGGGGTGACTGGAATTCCTGGTGTAGCGGTGGAATGCGCAGATATCAGGAGGAACACCGATGGCGAAGGCAGGTCACTGGGCCGCAACTGACGCTGAGGAGCGAAAGCATGGGGAGCGAACAGGATTAGATACCCTGGTAGTCCATGCCGTAAACGTTGGGCACTAGGTGTGGGGCTCATTCCACGAGTTCCGTGCCGCAGCAAACGCATTAAGTGCCCCGCCTGGGGAGTACGGCCGCAAGGCTAAAACTCAAAGGAATTGACGGGGGCCCGCACAAGCGGCGGAGCATGCGGATTAATTCGATGCAACGCGAAGAACCTTACCAAGGCTTGACATACACCGGAATCGGCCAGAGATGGTCGCGTCTTCGGACTGGTGTACAGGTGGTGCATGGTTGTCGTCAGCTCGTGTCGTGAGATGTTGGGTTAAGTCCCGCAACGAGCGCAACCCTCGTCCTATGTTGCCAGCACGTTATGGTGGGGACTCATAGGAGACTGCCGGGGTCAACTCGGAGGAAGGTGGGGATGACGTCAAATCATCATGCCCCTTATGTCTTGGGCTTCACGCATGCTACAATGGCCGGTACAAAGGGCTGCGATACCGCGAGGTGGAGCGAATCCCAAAAAGCCGGTCTCAGTTCGGATTGGGGTCTGCAACTCGACCCCATGAAGTCGGAGTCGCTAGTAATCGCAGATCAGCAACGCTGCGGTGAATACGTTCCCGGGCCTTGTACACACCGCCCGTCAAGTCACGAAAGTCGGTAACACCCGAAGCCGGTGGCCTAACCCCTTGTGGGACGGAGCCGTCGAAGGTGGGATTGGCGATTGGGACTAAGTCGTAACAAGGTAGCCGTACCGGAAGGTGCGGCTGGATCACCTCCTTTCTAAGGAGCTACACACTGGCTCACCTAGTCTGCGTACCGGGTGGGTTCAGGTGGCCGCTTCCACGCTCCGAATGCGGGTGTGGGCGGTTGCTCACGGGTGGAACATTGACTATGGATGCCGGCGCTGGTGCTGGTGGGAGTACGTCGAGGCCCTTGTGGTCTGGATCGGAAACTGCTGGTGGTGGGGTGGGTGGACGCAAGCACACTGTTGGGTCCTGAGGGCACGGGCGCCGTATGGCGCTGGTGATCTTCGGGCCGTCAGACGCTCTCGACGAGCTGGATCTCTGGGAACAGGGGTGCAGGGGGTCGAGGGGTTTCGTCTGGTAGCTGACACGGGTCACCCTGAACCGGTCGAACCGCTGTCCACTTCGGTGGGTGGTAGGCGGCGGTGTTGGGTGGGATCGTCCGTAGCTTGAGAACTGCACAGTGGACGCGAGCATCTTTGTAAGATCAAAGATTTATCTTTGTTCTCTGCAATTTATTGTTGTCAAGTTTTTAAGGGCACAGGGTGGATGCCTTGGCACTAGGAGCCGATGAAGGACGTAGTAGCCTGCGATAAGCCTCGGGGAGTTGGCAAACGAACCGTGATCCGAGGATGTCCGAATGGGGAAACCCAGCTGGAGTCATGTCCAGTTACCCGCACCTGAATATATAGGGTGTGTGGAGGGAACGTCGGGAAGTGAAACATCTCAGTACCGACAGGAAGAGATATTCCGTGAGTAGTGGCGAGCGAAAGCGGATGAGGCCAAACCGTTCATGTGTGATACCCGGCAGGGGTTGCATGGGCGGGGTTGTGGGACCTTTCAGATTGTTCTGCCGAACTTTCAGGGAGTCAGAAAGCCGCGTTATAGTCGAAGGGCATTGAAAGGCCCGGCGTAGAGGGTGTGACCCCCGTAGACGAAATGACGTGGCCTCCCGAAGGGGATCCCAAGTAGCACGGGGCCCGAGAAATCCCGTGTGAATCCGTGAAGACCACTTCATAAGCCTAAATACTACCTAGTGACCGATAGCGGACAAGTACCGTGAGGGAAAGGTGAAAAGTACCCCGGGAGGGGAGTGAAATAGTACCTGAAACCGTGTGCCTACAATCCGTTGGAGCCTCCCTAGCAGGGGTGACAGCGTGCCTTTTGAAGAATGAGCCTGCGAGTTAGTGCTCAGTGGCGAGGTTAACCCGTGTGGGGAAGCCGTAGCGAAAGCGAGTCTTAATAGGGCGAACATAGTCGCTGGGTCTAGACCCGAAGCGAAGTGATCTACCCATGGGCAGGTTGAAGCGCGGGTAAGACCGCGTGGAGGACCGAACCCACCAGGGTTGAAAACCTGGGGGATGACCTGTGGGTAGGGGTGAAAGGCCAATCAAACTTCGTGATAGCTGGTTCTCCCCGAAATGCATTTAGGTGCAGCGTCACGTGTTTCTTACCGGAGGTAGAGCTACTGGATGGCTAATGGGCCCTACAAGGTTACTGACGTCAGCCAAACTCCGAATGCCGGTAAGTGAGAGCGTGGCAGTGAGACCGTGGGGGATAAGCTCCATGGTCGAGAGGGAAACAGCCCAGACCACCAGCTAAGGCCCCTAAGCGTGTGCTAAGTGGGAAAGGATGTGGAGTTGCACAGACAACCAGGAGGTTGGCTTAGAAGCAGCCACCCTTGAAAGAGTGCGTAATAGCTCACTGGTCAAGTGATTCCGCGCCGACAATGTAGCGGGGCTCAAGTACACCGCCGAAGCTGTGGCATTCACATAATAACCAGGCCTTCGTGGTCCAGGTGTGTGGATGGGTAGGGGAGCGTCGTGTGGGCAGTGAAGTCGCGGAGTGATCCAGCGGTGGAGCCTACACGAGTGAGAATGCAGGCATGAGTAGCGAATGACGGGTGAGAAACCCGTCCGCCGAATGATCAAGGGTTCCAGGGCCAGGCTAATCCGCCCTGGGTAAGTCGGGACCTAAGGCGAGGCCGACAGGCGTAGTCGATGGACAAGGAGTTGATATTCTCCTACCGGCGAAGAACCGCCCATACCGACCCCGGTGATGCTAACCGCCCAAGCCTGGTCCACAGGCCCTTCGGGGCTGAGGACTCAGGGGAGCGCGGGACCCGAGCCGGCACTAGGTAAGCGTATTAACAGGGGTGACGCAGGAAGGTAGCCCAGCGTGGCGATGGTTGTCCACGTCCAAGGTTGTAGGGAGAACAGTAGGCAAATCCGCTGTTCACATATCCTGAGAACTGATGGTGAGTCCGTATGGACGATGATTGGGTGATCCTATGCTGCCAAGAAAAGCCTCGGCGCGAGGTTCTAGCCGCCCGTACCCTAAACCGACTCAGGTGATCAGGTAGAGAATACTAAGGCGATCGAGAGAATCATGGTTAAGGAACTCGGCAAAATGCCCCCGTAACTTCGGGAGAAGGGGGGCCCGGAGCGTGAACCCACTAGCTGGGGAAGCGTGCAAGGGCCGCAGAGACCAGGGAGAAGCGACTGTTTACTAAAAACACAGGTCCGTGCGAAGTCGCAAGACGATGTATACGGACTGACGCCTGCCCGGTGCTGGAAGGTTAAGAGGACGGGTTAGCCGCAAGGCGAAGCTCAGAATTTAAGCCCCAGTAAACGGCGGTGGTAACTATAACCATCCTAAGGTAGCGAAATTCCTTGTCGGGTAAGTTCCGACCTGCACGAATGGCGTAACGACTTCTCCGCTGTCTCAACCGTGAACTCGGCGAAATTGCACTACGAGTAAAGATGCTCGTTACGCGCAGCAGGACGGAAAGACCCCGGGACCTTTACTATAGTTTGGTATTGGTGTTCGGTGCGGCTTGTGTAGGATAGGTGGGAGACTGTGAAGCATGCACGCCAGTGTGTGTGGAGTCAACGTTGAAATACCACTCTGGTCGCTCTGGATATCTAACCTCGGTCCGTAATCCGGATCAGGGACAGTGCCTGATGGGTAGTTTAACTGGGGCGGTTGCCTCCTAAAATGTAACGGAGGCGCTCAAAGGTTCCCTCAGCCTGGTTGGCAATCAGGTGTCGAGTGCAAGTGCACAAGGGAGCTTGACTGTGAGACTGACAAGTCGAGCAGGGACGAAAGTCGGAACTAGTGATCCGGCGGTGGCTTGTGGAAGCGCCGTCGCTCAACGGATAAAAGGTACCCCGGGGATAACAGGCTGATCTTGCCCAAGAGTCCATATCGACGGCATGGTTTGGCACCTCGATGTCGGCTCGTCGCATCCTGGGGCTGGAGTAGGTCCCAAGGGTTGGGCTGTTCGCCCATTAAAGCGGTACGCGAGCTGGGTTTAGAACGTCGTGAGACAGTTCGGTCCCTATCCGCTGCGCGCGCAGGAAACTTGAGAAGGGCTGTCCCTAGTACGAGAGGACCGGGACGGACGAACCTCTGGTGTGCCAGTTGTTCCGCCAGGAGCACGGCTGGTTGGCTACGTTCGGAAGGGATAACCGCTGAAAGCATCTAAGCGGGAAGCCTGCTTCGAGATGAGGTTTCCACGGGATTCGTCCCGAGAGGCTCCCAGTAGACCACTGGGTAGATAGGCCGGATGTGGAAGAGGGGACGAAAGACCCTCGGAGCTGACCGGTACTAATAAGCCGATAACTTGATAACACACAATAAATGTTGTGCTACGCGTCCACTGTGCGGTTCTCGGGAGACGGCCGAGAACCCGGCTTGAAAACCCAAAAGAGTTACGGCGGTCATAGCGTAGGGGAAACGCCCGGTCCCATTCCGAACCCGGAAGCTAAGCCCTCCAGCGCCGATGGTACTGCACGGGAGACTGTGTGGGAGAGTAGGACGCCGCCGGAACACCATTCACAA
>NZ_JBDYKL010000063.1:0-6301 GCF_040012415.1 Sanguibacter sp. 25GB23B1 | reverse complement strand
CAGGCCATCACCGCCGCCGGATCCGGCTGCGCCGCGGCCATCGACGCCCAGAACTACCTCGGCGACCTCGTCCACGAGACCGCCTCACCCACCCACATCGTCGACGCCCTGGAGGCACTGTGAGCACCACAACCGTCGTCGTCACAGACGACACGTTCAAGACCGAGGTCCTCGAGTCGGAGATCCCCGTCCTCGTCGACTTCTGGGCCGAGTGGTGCGGGCCGTGCCGCATGGTCGCGCCCGTCCTCGAAGAGATCGCCGCCGACTACGCCGGACGCCTGAAGATCGCGAAGGTCGACATCGAGGAGAACCCTCAGGTGACGTCCGCCTACGGCATCGTCTCGATCCCGCTCCTCAACGTCTACCGCGGCGGCGAGGTCGTCAAGTCGATCCTCGGTGCGCGGCCCAAGCGCGCACTCGTCGAGGAGATCGAGCAGATCCTCGCTGAGCACGCGGAGGCACCTGTCGCAGCACAGCTCGAGAACCTCGAGTCGGCCGAACCGACCGACTGAGACGTCCACCCAGCACCTGCTCCACCTGCGCCCGGCGCACGAGGACGCGACCCCGCCCAGGGGTCGCGTCCTTCACACTTTCCCCCGACGCCCCGTGCGAGACTAGGCGACGTGACTTCCGCGACCCCACCCACCCCGGGAAACCGGCTGGATCCATGGTTCGGTGCGTACGCTCAGCGCGCGCACAACATGCGTGCGTCCGAGGTCCGGGCTCTCTTCGCGGTCGTCAACCGCCCCGAGGTGGTCTCGCTCGCCGGTGGCATGCCGAACCTCGCCGGGCTCCCCCTCGACGCGATCGCCGAGACGATGCAGCGCGTCATCGCCACGCAGGGCCTCTCCGCGCTCCAGTACGGCTCCGGACAGGGCCACGAGGCTCTACGAGAGCAGATCCTCAGCGTCATGGCCCTCGAGGGCATCTCAGCCCACCCGGACGATGTCGTGGTCACCACCGGCTCCCAGCAGGCTCTCGACCTCGTCACCAGGATCTTCATCGACCCAGGTGACGTCATCGTCGCTGAGGCGCCCTCCTACGTCGGCGCCCTGGGTGTCTTCCGCTCCTACGAGGCTGACGTCGTGCACGTCCCGATGGACGCGCACGGACTCATCCCCGAGGCGCTCGAGTCGACGCTGGCCTCTCTTGCGCGGGACGGTCGGCGGGTCAAGCTCCTGTACACGATCCCGACCTTCCACAACCCGGGCGGCGTCACCCTCAGCCTCGAGCGACGGCCGCGGATCCTCGAGATCGCCCAGCGCCACGGCGTCCTGCTCGTCGAGGACAACCCGTACGGTCTCCTCGGCTTCGGCGGCGATCCCGTGCCCGCCATCCGTTCGCTCGACGAGGACGGTGTCCTCTATCTCGGGTCCTTCTCGAAGACGTTCGCGCCAGGTTTTCGTGTCGGGTGGGTCGTCGCACCGCACGCCGTCCGCGAGAAGCTCGTGCTCGCATCCGAGTCCGCGATCCTCTGCCCCTCCAACGCCTCCCAGATGGCGATCTCCGCCTACCTGTCGACGAGCGACTGGAAGGGCCAGATCAAGGCGTTCCAGGAGATGTACCGCGACCGACGGGACGCGATGGTGTCCTCGCTCGCGGAGCACCTCCCCGACGCGTCCTGGACCGTCCCGGACGGTGGCTTCTACACGTGGGTCAAGCTCCCTCCCGGGCTCGACTCGAAGTCGATGCTCCCTCGAGCCGTCACCGGCCGGGTCGCCTACGTCCCGGGTACTGCCTTCTTCGCCGACGGTACGGGCGCCGACCACATGCGGCTCTCCTACTGCTACCCCACCCCCGAACGCATCCGCGAGGGAGTACGCCGCCTCGCGTCGGTCATCAACGCCGAGCGCGAGCTCGTCGAGATCTTCGGCACGAGCCCGATGCTCGACGACGTGACCGACACCGACAACCCAGGACCGGACGTCGCATGAGCCAGCACCCCCGGGTGGTCATCCTGTCGGGTGGCCTCTCTCACGAGAGGGACGTGTCCCTCCGCTCCGGACGACGCGTCGCGGAGGCCCTGCGCTCCGCGAATGCCGAGGTCACGGTGCACGACGTCGATGCCGACCTGCTGCCGCTTCTCGACGAGGTGCGACCGGACGTCGTCTGGCCGATCCTTCACGGCGCGAGCGGCGAGGACGGCTCCGTGCGGGACGTCCTCGGCCTCCTGTCCGTCCCCTACGTCGGCACTGGCCCACGATCGAGCCGCGTGGCCTGGAACAAGCCGGTCGCCAAGTCGGTCGTCGCGCGGGCCGGGCTCGCCACGCCCGACTACGTCACGCTCCCCCAGACGCTCTTCCGCGACCTCGGCGCCCGGGCCGTCCTCGACGCGGTCGTCGAGAACCTCGGTCTCCCGCTGGTCGTCAAGCCCGCGAGCGGCGGTTCTGCCCTCGGGGTGACGGTCGTCTCGGTGCGCTCCGAGCTTGCGCAGGCGATGGTCGCCTGTTTCGCCTACGGCGACGTGGCACTCATCGAGAAGGCCGTCTCCGGCACCGAGATCGCAGTCTCCGTCATCGAGACCGCTGACGGACCGCAGGCACTGCCCGCTGTCGAGATCGTCACCGACGGTGCTTACGACTACGACGCGCGCTACAACCCCGGCCGCACCGAGTACTTCGCGCCGGCCCGTCTCTCCGGGCCGGACGCGGCGCACGTCGGTGAGGTCGCCGTCCAGGCGCACCTCGCTCTCGGCCTGCGACACCTCTCCCGCACGGACCTCATCCTGCGGCCCGACGGCACCGCGGAGTTCCTCGAGGTCAACGTCGCGCCCGGCATGACGGAGACGTCCCTGCTCCCCCAGGCTGCGCTGGCGGGAGGGCACTCCCTGCCGTCGCTCTACCTCTCCATCGTCACGAGGGCGCGGTCGACGGACTCGAGCGCGTTCCCCGGCTGAACTCGCCGCCGGCGTCCGCGTCTACTTCTTGAAGAGTCCAGAGTCCTCGGGGGCCATGACGCTGAGGATGCGGTTGAGGTCCTCGACCGAGGCGAACTCGACGGTGAGCTTGCCCTTGGTCTTTCCGAGATCGACCTTGACGCGCGTCTCGAACCGGTCCGAGAGCCGCGACGCAAGGTCTTCGATCGCCTGGATCTTGCCACCGGCGCGTGGCCTCTTGACCTGCTTCTTCTCCTGATCCAGCCCACCGAGCGCGACGATCTCCTCTGTCGCGCGCACGGAGATCCCCTCGGCGACGATCCTCTGCGCGAGGCGCTCGATCTCTGCACCATCGGAGAGTCCGAGGAGAGCTCGGGCATGACCTGCGGAGAGCACCCCTGCAGCGACGCGTCGCTGGACCAGCGGCGGCAGTCGCAGGAGCCGGAGCGTGTTCGAGATCTGCGGACGTGACCGAGAGATGCGGCTCGCGAGCTCTTCGTGCGTGCAGCCGAAGTCGTCGAGCAGCTGCCGGTAGGCCGCCGCCTCCTCGAGCGGGTTGAGGTCGCTGCGGTGGAGGTTCTCCAGGAGCGCGTCCCGCAGCAGGTCGGCATCCTCCGTCTCACGGATGATCGCCGGGATGGTCGTGAGGCCGGCCTCTTGGCTGGCGCGCCACCGGCGCTCCCCCATGATCAGCTCGTAACCGTCGCTGTCCTTCGACGGACGCACGACGATCGGCTGCAGGACTCCGATCTCACGGATCGATCCGACAAGCTCAGCGAGGTCGTTCTCGTCGAAGGCCGTCCGCGGTTGCCGCGCGTTCGGGCGGATGCTCTGGACATCGAGCTCGGCGAAGCTCGCACCGGGCACCGGGACGAGCTCCGTCGAGGGTGCCGTGCCGGTAGCAGCCTCATATGTTTCACGTGAAACAGAGTCGATGAGGAACGGCCGATCGAGCGCCTTGACGGCAGGCGGTGCGGCTGAGGTGTCCGTCGGGAGTCCTTGAGCGTCCTCCGGGGAACCGTCGGCCGCGACGCTCTCGGGGCTCGAGCTCGCCTCCTGCTCCGGGGACTCGACGAGCTCCTTCACCGCAGTACCCGTGCCGGCGCCGTTCGGGAAGAACACGTCGACAGGACGCCTGCCCTCGGAGGCCGAAGGGATCAAGGCTCCCAGTCCACGGCCGAGACCGCGACGCTTCTCACTCACTGTGCTTCCTTTCGATACCGATCATCCGCGCAGCGAGCAGCTGTCCGATGCCCTCTGACGGGAACCGTGCCTGCTCGTGCGCCGCGTTCATTGTGGCACCGACACGGTTCCACGCCCGGCTCATCTGCGTGCGGCGCGTTCGGAGAGCTCGCGCGCGGCTTCCCGATACGCCAGGGCGCCTGTCGAGCTCGGCTCGTAGGAGATGACAGTCTGACCATGGCTCGGCGCTTCAGACACCCGCACGGACCTCGGGATCGACGTCTGCAGAGTCTGGTCGGGGAAGTGCTCTCGCACCTCGGACGCGACCTGCTGGGCGAGGTTCGTCCGTGAGTCGTACATCGTCAGCAGGATGGTCGACACGTGCAGCTCGGGGTTGAGGTGCGCCTGGATGAGCTGGATCGTCTTCAGGAGCTGGCTGAGCCCTTCGAGCGCGTAGTACTCGCACTGGATGGGGATGAGGACCTCGCGTCCGGTGACGAAGGCGTTCACGGTCAGCAGCCCGAGGCTCGGCGGACAGTCGACGAGGACGTAGTCGATGCGCGGCTCTCCGGCCGCGTCACGCTGAGCGAGGTAGACGTCGAGCGCACGCCTGAGGCGTGTTTCACGTGAAACCAAGGAAACGAGCTCGATCTCGGCTCCGGAGAGATCGATCGTCGCGGGGACGCACAGCAGAGTCGGGAAGTCAGGACACCGCTGGACGGCCTCGGCGAGGGGTGCGCCCTCGACAAGGACCTCGTAGACGGACGGCACGCCGGACCTGTGGTCGATGCCGAGCGCGGTGGACGCGTTCCCCTGCGGATCGTTGTCGATGACGAGGACGTTCAGGCCACCTTGCGCAAGGCTCGCGGCCATGTTGACCGTGGTCGTCGTCTTCCCGACGCCGCCCTTCTGGTTGGCGACGGTGATGATCCTCGTCGTCTCCGGACGGGCGAAGCGGTGCCCCTGGAGGGACACACGACGGCGGGTGTCCTCAGCAAGCTGCGCGGCGAGCGGTGTCGTCTCGTCCCCGGATGGCAGGCTCTCGAGGATCTCGCGGGTGTGGGTGTCACGCACCCATGTTTCACGTGGAACATCGAGGTTCAACCGATACGTCGGGTCACCAGGGTGCTGCGGGCTCGTGCCTGCTGCGGACGTCGTGGACACGCGCGTCTCCTCCACACTGCTTCCTCTCGATCACGTGCACACATGTCGCGTGTGTCGTGCGGCGGCACGCCTCGGGCGACCTCGGTCGTGCTCGTCCGTCGTCTGGCCGCGACCTGCTCCCGCGACCGTCGTCCGGACGTCCTCGCTGGTCCCGTGAGCGTCTGGTGTCAACGCTCTCCGGGCCACGCTCTTCTCGGACGTCGGACCGACCGACGCCAGGACAACACTACGTGGCTCTCGCCCGTGGCTCCGACCGCCACGCACGGATCGATCGACCAAGAGCCGGGCCCTCGTCTCCGCGCGCACACATGCCGGCCGTTTCACGTGAAACATGGGTGCGATCAGCCGCCTGTACGGACACTCCGCAGCACGGTCGTCGGTTCGGCACCTTCGATGGTGCGGGCCTCGAGGATCTCCGGCTCGGACATCTTGAACTTCTTGAGCACCTTGCGTGCCGGAGCGATCTCGTCGACCACACCACGCCCCTTGAGGATGACGAGCTGGCCTCCTCGTCCCAGGAAGGGGAGCGACCATCGAGCGAGCTTGTCCAGAGGCGCGACGGCCCGCGACGTCACCACATCGGCCTCGAACGCATCGTGGAACTCCTCGGCGCGCCCCCGCTTGATCTCGACGTTGGTGAGCTCGAGCTTCTCCGTCATCTCGGCGAGCCACACGCACCGCCGTTCCATCGGCTCGACGAGCACCACCGACGTGCCCGGGAGCATCGCTGCGATCACGAGGCCGGGCAGGCCGGCGCCTGAGCCGATGTCGACGATCGAGCCCGTCGTCGGCAAGAAGGGGACGAGCGCTGCGGAGTTGAGGATGTGCCTCTCCCAGATCCGCCCGACCTCCCGAGGTCCGATGAGCCCACGGGTCTCGCCCTGGGACTCGAGCTCGTGGGCGAATGTTGCGAGCGTCGGGAAGGCGTCCGCAAAGTACTCGCGCAACGCGTCGTGCGACAGCTGCTCGTCCACTGTTCTCCTCTGTCGAAGGTCGCGACTGCTCGGTGAGCAGACGACTCCGCCGGATTCGACCTCGGTGCCCGGAGCGCTCCCGCTCAGGCGTCCGACGCCGTCCTGC
>NZ_JBDYKL010000062.1:0-6794 GCF_040012415.1 Sanguibacter sp. 25GB23B1 | reverse complement strand
ACCGGCCGCCGCCCGTGGGCTGGCGACCGGTCCCCCGCCGACGAGCTCAGTCCTTGCTCAGCACCGAGTAGCGGAACTGGAACGACGCGTTGAGCGTGTCCTCGACACCGGAGACGCCGTCGCGGGCGACCGCGACCTGCGAGCCCTGGAGCAGCGGCACGGTCGAGAGGTGCTTCTCCGCGAGGACCTGCTGGATCTCCTCGATCGTCGCGATGCGGGACGCCTCGTCACCGTCCGTGCGCTCGGAGTCGAGCAGCGCGCTGATCTCCTCGTCCTCGAAGTGGTTGCCGAGGAAGTTGTCCTTGTCGAAGAACGGCGTGAGGTAGTTGTCCGCGTCCGAGAAGTCCGGGAACCAGCCGAGCTGGTACGCGGGGTACGCGTCCGCGGTGCGCTCCTCGGCGTACGTGACCCACTCGGTCGACTGGAGGTTGACCGTGAAGAGGCCGGTCTCCTCGAGCTGACGCTTGATGGCGTTGTACTCCTGGTCGGAGGACGGGCCGTAGTGGTCCGGGTTGTACTGGAGGTTGAGCACGACGGGCGTGGTGACGCCCGCGTCCGCGAGGACGGTGGTGGCCGCGTCGACGTCGGGCGCCGTGCCGTAGAGCTCCTCGAACGGGGTGGCCGCACCGGGCAGGCCCTCGGGGACGTAGGAGTACAGGGGCGTGTACGTGCCCTTGTAGACCTGCTCCGAGAGGTCGTCGCGGTCGATGGAGAACGCGAACGCCTTGCGGATCGCGAGCTTCTGCTCGGGGGTGTCGCCCGGCATCGTGTTGAAGTTGAAGACCACGTAACGGATCTCTCCGCCCGGTCCGGAGACGACGTTGACGCCGTCCGCGGACTCGAGGCTCTCGATGTCCGTGGCCGTGAGGCTGCGGGTCGCGATGTCGATGGCACCGCTCTCGATGTCGAGCTTGAGGTTGTTCGAGTCCGTGTAGTACTTCAGCGTGACGCCGTCGTTGAGCACGTCGCCCTGCACACCGGTGTAGTCGGCGTTCGGCGTGAACTCGACGAGCGAGTTCTTCTCGAAGGACTTGATGAGGTACGGGCCGGAGGTGGCCTCGGCGTCGACGATCGCGGCGTCGTCGAGCAGCGCGTCGGCCGGGAAGGTGGCCTCGTCGACGATCGGACCCACCGGGGAGGCGAGCACCTGCGCGAAGGTCTGGTCGTTCGCGGAGGTGAGCGTGAACTCGACCGTCTTCTCGTCGGGTGCGGCGACCGAGTCGAGGTTCGCGAGGAGCGACGACGGCCCGTTGGGGTCGGCGATCGCGAGCTGGCGCTCGAAGCTGAACTTCACGCTCTCGGCGGTCAGCGCGTTGCCGTTCGCGAACGTCAGGCCGTCCTTGAGCGTGCACGTGTAGACCGTGTCCGACGTGAAGTCGCAGCTCTCGGCGGCGTCGGGGGCGAGCGTGGCGCTGCCGGGCTCGAAGCTCATGAGGAACGAGAAGACCTGCGTCTGGACGTGGAACGAGCCGTTGTCGTACGAGCCCGCCGGGTCGAGGGTCGTCAGGCTGTCCGTGGTGCCGACGATGATGCTCGCGCCTGCGGCCTCGCCGTCCCCGGTCGAGTCGGTGTCGGTGCGCCCGGAGCCGCACGCGGTGAGCGTCAGTGCCGTCACGGCGAGTGCCGCCGTGGACAGCGCACGACGGCTGGATCGAATCTTCACTGGTGATCCTCCTGGATGAGGGAGACACACCACCCGAGGTGGGCGGTCGTCATTGACCGGAACAATCGCACAACCGTATTACCGGCTGGTAACACGGGGTATGTCAGGAAGGTAACGATAACCGTGAAACGTCCGTACCACCCACGACTGCCCACGACTGCCCACGGCCGACCACGACCGCCCACCACCGTCCTCAGTCGCTCAGCACCACCTGGTCCACCATGAGGTGGCCCCACGGCCCCGTCGCGTCGTCGAGGATCTGGACCTGGGCCGACCTCCCGGCCAGGTCCGAGACGTCCCAGGACACGTGCCGGAGCGTCCCGGAGTCCTCGCCGGTCACGGTCCGCACGGGCTGACCCTCCACGAGCAGCTGCACCGAGGTCGCCGGACCGGCTCCGAGCGGATGGCGTCCGCCACCGACGAGGAGATGGAGATGGTTGCGATCGACGGTGAAGGGCGGCGACGTGATGGTCCCGGTCGCCGCGTCTCCACCGCCGGCGAAGGTGTCCGCGACCTGCGTGCCGACGTGGCCGGGGTCCCCGGACACGGACGGGCCCGCGGCCGCGAAGGCCCCGGTCGCGCTCCATCCCTCGCCCCACGTGCTGCCCTCGAAGTCCGCGATCGTCCGTGCCGGCCGCTGGACCACGCTGCCGAGCTCCGTGATGGTGACGTCCGAGAAGTCAGCGGACCCGCCGAGGGAGTACAGCGCGATGCCGGCGTCCCCCGGGTCGGGGAAGATCTGGCTGGAGTGCGTGAACCGGCCGTCGTCGACGAAGACCTCGATGGTGGTGCGGTCCACGAGGACGGTGAGGCGGACGGTCTTCGCGTCCGGGTCGAACGGCGTACGGCTCTCGAGCTTCTCTCCTGTCGCGTCCGGGTTCCCCGTGCCCCCTCGGTTGAGGTAGCTCGTGGCGCCGTAGACCCCGGCGTCCGCGTGCCGGGTGCCGTCCGCCGACCGGCGCAGCTGCAGCCCGATGTTCTGGGCCGTCGTCCAGCTGACCGTCGTCTCGATCCGGTACGAGGTGCCCTCGTACTCCAGCGGGAGGAGGCCGTCCACCTGGAGGTCGCCGAGCTCGACGGTCCGGCTCGTGATGTGGTCGAGAGCCGGTACCGGCCGTGACGCGAGGCTGTACTCGGACCCGTACCGCTTGAGCGTGATCTCGCGGGTGATGGAGTCGGTGCCGTTGAAGCCGTCGGTCGCCCAGGTCGGGGTGGTGTGCGGGTAGGACCAGCTGTTCATCCACCCGGTCGCGTACCGCCTGTCGAGCGGCGCCTCGGGGTCCTCCCACGTCACGGCGCCGTACCAGTCGAAGCCGTGGTCCAACCACTGGGGACGGGTCGTGTCCGGGACGAACGTGGTGCCGTCGAAGGACCCGGTCCAGTAGGCGTAGGTCGCCGGCTCGTCGGTGAGGTAGCCGTTGGCGCTGATCCCCATGACCCAGTGGGTGGTTCCGTCGTCGGCCCGGATGCTGAACAGGTCGGGGCACTCGAGGAGGCCGAGCGAGGTGTTCACGTACTCGGAGACCCGGGTCCAGCTCGTGAGGTCGGGCGAGGTGTAGAAGCCGATCGTCTGGCCCTCGGCGATGAGCGCGACCCAGCGACCCCGTTCGGCGTCCCACATCACCTTCGGGTCGCGGAAGTCCTTGCGGCCACCGTTCGGGATGACAGGCTCGTCACCGTGGGGCGTGAAGGTGCGCCCGCCGTCGAGCGAGTACCAGAGGAACTGTGCCTGCGGCCCGGACGCGTCCCGCGTCTGTGCCTCGGTGGGATGGTCCATCTGCGTGACGAGCATGACGACGGCCCCGGGGCCGAACCCGGCGGTCCCGTCGGTGTCGACGACAGCCGACCCGGACCACAGGTCGTAGTTGGCGTTCGTGCCCTTGGGTGCCGCGACGCCCTGGTCGGCGAACACGACGCCGTCGTACGACGTCGCGAGCCGCCACTCGGTCCCGTGGTTCGCCCGGGGGTCCGCGTCGTAGTCCCCGTTGTAGAGGTAGTAGTAGTGGAACTTCCCGTCGACGTAGACGGGGCGCTGCGGGTCGTTCTTCCAGTGGTCGGGGACGGTGAAGTGGTACGTGCTGCGGTAGCTCGATCCGTCCGTGGCGGTCGGCGCGCTCGTGCGCGCCTCGCCGGCCGCCGCCCCGGCGGTCGAGGCGGCGGCCAGCGTCCCGGCCAGGACGGCGGCGAGGGAGGCGGCGACCATGGTCCTGGACGGTCTGTGCGAAGAGAGGGTCATCGTTGACTCCTGTCGTGGGGGGATGGTGGAGCGGGTCAGTCGTGTCGGAGCTCGAGCGAGCGGCCGACCCGGACGACCGGCAACGGGTCCGGGATCTCGCCGACGAACTGGCCGTCCTCGGTGTCGCGGAAGCCGAGCAGCGACCAGCCGTGCTCGGGGTCCTCGACGAGGCGCGCCGCGTAGAGCGACGGGTGGTCGAAGGTCGTCGCCGCAGAGAAGTCCCACGGACCCAGCAGCGACTCCCCCGGGACGACCCACACCCCTCCTTGCTGCCAGCTCTCGCGCCGCTCGGCCGACAGGTGCTGGGGCCAGCACGAGAACACGAGGACCGGCAGCCCCTCGACGACCGCCACCTGGTTCACCTCGAGCTGACCGAAACCGGCAGGCACCGACAGCGGTGGCCGGACCTCCCAGTGCTCGAGGTCCGGGCTCACGGCATGGCCGACGACGCTGCGCCCGGCCGGGTCGCCCTCGCGTGCCCGCGCGGTGATGAGCATGTGCCAGCCGTCGCCGTCGGGGTCGCGCAGGACCCACGGGTCCCGCCACGCCTCGTCGAACCAGGCCCCCTGGTCGAGGGTCTCGTACCACCGCGGGTCTGCGGACACCAGGGGTCCGGGGTCGCGGTGCCACACGACGAGGTCGTCGGACCGGGCGACGCCGACCCGCTGGACGAGCCCGTCCTCGGAGCGGCTCACGCCGGTGTAGAACATCCGCCAGGTGCCGTCGTCGGCGCGCACGACGCACCCGGTCCAGTTCGCCTGGTCGTCCCAGGCCCCTGTGTCTGCGGGGACGAGGGCATCGGGGAGGAGCTCCCACGAGCGGAGGTCTGTCGAGCGGGCGTGCCCGATCGACGCGCGCAGGTGACGGCGGTCGGGGTCGAGCAGCGCCCGCGACGCTCGGAGGAAGAAGAGGTGGTGGTGGGAGCCGTCGACGACGGTCCAGCTGTCCCACACCCAGTGGTCGGCAAGTCGGAGCACGGTCCTATCCCTTCACGCCGCTGGCGGCGATGCTGCTGACGAAGGCCCGTTGGAAGGCCAGGAAGACGAGGAGGACCGGCAGGGTGATCATCGACGTGTACGCCATGACCTCGCCCCACGCGGTGTTGAGCTGGAAGAAGTACTGCATCCCGACCATGACCGGGCGCAGGTTCTCCTCCTGCACCGTCATCAACGGCCAGAGGTAGGAGTTCCACGCCGGCAGGAAGGTGAGGATCGCGACGGTCGCGAACGCCGGTCCGGCCAGCGGCACGACGATGCGCCGGTAGATGGTGAACCAGCCGGCGCCGTCGATCCTCGCCGCCTCGTCGAGCGACTTGGGGATCGTCGAGAAGTACTGCGCGAAGAGGAAGATCGAGAACGCGTTCGCGATGAACGGGATGATCTGCACCTTGTAGGTGTTCAGCCAGCCGAAGTCGTACATCGGTACGCCACCCTCGAACACGAGCGTGGGCAGCTTCGAGACCCAGTAGACCATCGGCACGGCGATCGTCTCGAAGGGGACGATGAGCGTCGCGATGACCACCGTGAAGAGGATCTTGCGCCCGCGGAACTCCATCCGGGACAGCGCGAACCCCGCCATGGAGTTCACGACCAGCCCGATGCCCACGATCGCGACGGTGACGAGCACGGAGTTGAGCATGAAGCGTGCGACCGGGACCCGGTCGAAGACACCGACGTAGTTCTGCAGCGAGATCTCCCCGACGGGGAGGAACGCCCGGACGGAGTCGACGTCCGAGAGGATCTGGGCGTCCGGCTTGAGGCTCGAGACGAACATGAAGACGAGCGGGAAGAGGAAGAAGACCGCCAGGCCCCCCATGAGGGCGTAGGAGCGCCAGGCCCTTGCTGGGCGGGACTCAGCCTGGACGTGGGTCGTGTCGAGAGCCATGTCAGTCCTTCTCTCGGGTCAGGTGGCGCTGCAGGAGGGCGATCGCGAGGACGAGCACGAAGAAGATCAGGGAGATGGCGGCGCCGTAGCCCACCTGTTGCTCCCGGTAGCCGCGGCGGACCGCGTGGTAGACGAGCGTGGTCGTCGAGTTCACGGGACCGCCCTGCGTCATGACGTCGATCTGCACGAACAGGCCGAGCGCGGCGATCGTGATGGTCACGAGGATGAACACCATCGTCGGACGCAGCCCCGGCCACGTGACGTTCGCGAACTGCTGACGCGGTGTCGCCCCGTCCATCCGGGCCGCCTCGTAGAGCTCGCCGGGGATCGTCTGCAGTCCGGAGAGCCAGATGATCATGTGGAAGCCGACCGCCTGCCAGATCGACAGCACGATGATGGCGGGCAGAGCGGTGCTGGGGTCGTTCAGCCAGGCCATGCCCTGCCACGCGCCGAAGGTCATCGTGTCGATCGCGGAGTTGATCAGGCCGTCCTCGCGGTACATGAACTTCCAGAGGATCGAGACCACGACGATCGACGTCACCACCGGGATGAAGAAGATCACCCGGAACGCCGTGACGCCGCGCAGCCGCTGGTTGACGAGCAGCGCGAGCACGAGACCGAACCCGGCCTGGACCGGGACGACGACGATCGCGAAGAGCGCCGTGTTGAGGATCGACCGGACGAACGCCGGGTCCTGCGTGAAGGCACGGACGAAGTTGTCAGCCCCGACGAAGCGGGGAGGGTTCGGCGAGATGAGCCGGGCGTTGGTCATCGAGAGACCGAACGCCAGGAGGACGGGGATGACGAGGAACAGCAGGAGAAGGACCGCCGCCGGGGCGACCATCCCGTACCCCGCGAAGGATCGGGGCGTGCGCCGGGCGGAGCGCGGGTGGCGTCGCGACCTGCCGGCCGCTTCGACGCCTGCAGGGACGACGGGGTCGCCCTGCTTCTGGACAGGGGTGCTCATGGCAGATCCGTTCCGGGGGGGGGGGGGGGGGGGGGGGGGGGGGG
>NZ_JBDYKL010000061.1:0-7634 GCF_040012415.1 Sanguibacter sp. 25GB23B1 | reverse complement strand
GTGTGGGAGAGTAGGACGCCGCCGGAACACCATTCACAAAGACCCACCCCCTCGGGGGTGGGTCTTTGTCGTACCCCTGATGAGGTCGTCCCTTGCGCGAGCGCCGGCTCTCCTCGGCGTCGGTCCCGCACGGACGTCCGGCCGACATGGCCCAGGCTCTAGACTTGTCCCATGTCCACACTCTCCCGCGATGAGGTCGCGCGCGTCGCCGCACTGGCTCGCATCGACCTGCGACCCGAAGAACTCGACCGACTGGCAGGTGAGCTCGTCGTGATCGTCGACGCGATCGCCGAGGTCAGCGCCGTCGCCACGCCTGACATCCCGGCCACGAGCCACCCGCTCCCGCTGACGAACGTCTTCCGGGACGACGTGCCCGTCGCTCCGCTCGACGTCGACGCCGTCATGGCAGCCGCTCCCGCGAGCGAAGGCGGGCGATTCCTCGTCCCACAGATCCTCGGGGAGGACTCATGACAGACCTCACGCGCCGTTCCGCATCCTCTCTGGCCAGCCTCCTCGCGGCAGGAGAGGTGTCCAGCGTCGAGGTCACGCAGGCGCATCTCGACCGCATCACGGCCGTCGACGAGTCTGTCCACGCGTTCCTCCACGTCAGCGGAGAGACCGCGCTGGCCACCGCGCGTCAGGTCGACGCGCAGCGTGCCGCCGGCGAGCCGCTCCACGAGCTCGCGGGCGTGCCGATCGCGCTCAAGGACATCGTCGTGACGAAAGGGGTCCCGACGACAGCCGGGTCCAAGATCCTTGAGGGCTGGTTGCCGCCGTACGACGCGACCATCGTCGAGCGCATCAAGGCCGCAGGGCTCCCCGTCCTCGGCAAGACGAACATGGACGAGTTCGCCATGGGCTCGAGCACGGAGCACTCCGCGTTCGGCAACACGAGGAACCCCTGGGACCTCGACCGCATCCCCGGCGGCTCCGGTGGAGGTTCCGCGGCCGCTGTCGCCGCGTTCGAGGCGCCGCTCGCGATCGGCACCGACACCGGCGGTTCGATCCGGCAACCCGGTGCAGTCACCGGAACCGTCGGCGTGAAGCCGACCTATGGAGGCGTGTCCCGGTACGGACTCATCGCCATGGCGTCCTCGCTCGACCAAGCCGGCCCGGTCACGCGCACCGTGCTCGACTCCGCTCTCCTCCACGAGCTCGTCGGTGGTCACGACCCGCGCGACTCGACCTCGATCAACGAACCGCTCCCGTCTCTGGTCGACGCCGCTCGCAAGGGCGCAACGATGGATCTCACCGGCGTTCGCGTCGGCGTCGTGTCCGAGCTCACCGGCGAGGGCTACCAGGCGGGCGTGTCCGCGCGTTTCACCGAGTCCCTCGACGTGCTCCGTGCTGCCGGTGCCGAGATCATCGAGGTGTCGTGCCCCAGCTTCCGGTCGGCACTCGCGGCGTACTACCTGATCATGCCTGCCGAGGCGTCGAGCAACCTCGCCAAGTTCGACGGGATGCGCTTCGGCCTGCGGGTCGAGCCCGAAGAGGGGCTCGTGACCGCTGAGCGCGTCATGGCAGCCACGCGAGGGGCGGGTTTCGGTGACGAGGTGAAGCGCCGCATCATCCTCGGCACCTACGCACTGTCCGCGGGCTACTACGACGCGTACTACGGCAGCGCCCAGAAGGTGCGCACGCTCATCCAGCGCGACTTCGACGCGGCCTTCGGCCGCGCGGACGTGCTCGTATCGCCGACCGCGCCGACGACTGCGTTCAAGTTCGGGGAAAAGCTCGACGACCCGCTGGCGATGTACCTCAACGACGTCGCGACGATCCCCGCGAACCTCGCAGGCGTCCCCGGGATGTCGCTCCCGAACGGGCTCTCCGACGACGGACTGCCGGTCGGCTTCCAGATCCTCGCGCCCGCGCGTGCAGACGACCGCCTCTATCTCGTCGGCGCCGCCCTCGAGACCGCGCTGGAGAAGACATGGGGCGGGCCGCTGCTCGCCCAGGCACCTGAACTGGAGACTGTCCGATGAGCAACGCCCGTACGGTCGACCTGGTCGACTACGACGAAGCCGTCGCGCGTTTCGATCCCGTGATCGGGATCGAGGTCCACGTGGAGCTCGGCACCTTGACGAAGATGTTCTGTGCCGCCGAGGTCGACTACGGCGGCGAGCCCAACACGCAGGTCACGCCCGTCTCGCTCGGCCTCCCCGGTGCGCTGCCGGTGGTCAACGGCAAGGCCGTCGAGTTCGCGATCCGGATCGGCCTGGCGCTCAACTGCCAGATCGCCGAGTCGTGCCGTTTCGCACGGAAGAACTACTTCTACCCGGACGTGCCGAAGAACTTCCAGACCTCCCAGTCCGACGAACCCATCGCCTTCGACGGGTACCTCGACATCGAGCTGTCCGACGGGACCCCGTTCCGCGTGGAGATCGAACGGGCGCACATGGAAGAGGATGCAGGCAAGAACCTCCACGTGGGCGGGAGCACGGGTCGCATCCACGGCGCCGAGTACTCGCTGGTCGACTACAACCGTGCGGGCATCCCGCTCGTCGAGATCGTCACGCGTCCGATCACCGGGGCCGGCGACCGCGCTCCCGAGGTGGCACGCGTGTACGTCCAGACGCTCAGGGACATCTTCCGGTCGCTCGGCGTCTCGGAAGCTCGGATGGAGCGCGGGAACGTCCGCGCGGACGTCAACCTCTCGCTGCGCCCGACACCCGAGTCACCGCTCGGCACCCGCACCGAGACGAAGAACGTCAACTCGTTCCGCTCCATCGAGCGCGCGGTCCGCTACGAGGTCTCTCGCCAGGCAGCGGTCCTCGACGCAGGAGTCGCGGTGCTGCAGGAGACCCGGCACTGGCACGAGGACACGTCGACGACGACCTCGGGCCGTGTGAAGTCCGACGCCGAGGACTACCGGTACTTCCCGGAGCCTGATCTGGTGCCGATCACGCCGAGCCGCGAGTGGGTCGAGGAGATCCGGGCGAGCCTGCCCGAGCTGCCGGTCGACCGTCGGCGCCGCCTGCAGGCTGACTGGGGTTTCGCCGACCCGGAGATGCGAGACGTCGTCAACGCCGGCGCGGTCGATCTCATCGAGACGACCATCGCGGCCGGGTCCAGCCCGGCAGCGGCCCGCAAGTGGTGGATGGGTGAGCTGGCTCGCGCCGCGAAGACGTCGGACGTCGAGCTCGCCGAGCTGCCGGTGACGCCGGAGCAGATCGGCCAGCTGCAGTCGCTCGTCGACTCCGGTCGCATCAACGACAAGCTCGCTCGTCAGGTCCTCGAGGGCGTGCTCGCAGGGGAGGGGGCTCCGGAGGAGATCGTCGTCGCCCGCGGGCTGGGTGTTGTGTCCGACGACGGACCGTTGCTCGACGCGATCGACGCCGTGCTCGCAGCGCAGCCGGACATCGCCGACAAGATCCGCGGCGGGAACCTCGGTCCCGTGGGCGCGATCATCGGTGCGGTCATGAAGGCGACCAAGGGCCAGGCGGACGCGGGCCGCGTCCGCGAGCTCATCGTCGAGCGGATCGGCTGACGACGTCCCGGTCGCCGGACTGCTCGTCCGGCGACCGGGGCCACCGTCTAGGACTGTCGCGCGCGCTCGTACGCGTCGAGCGACTCCCGGCGCTCGACGGCGTGGTCGATCATCCTCTCGGGATAGCCGACAGGCGGACGTGCCAGCTTCCACGGCTCGTGCACCGCAGAGCCGGCGACGTCCCGCAGCTCGGGGACCCACCGGCGGACGTACGTTCCGTCCGGGTCGAACTTCTTTCCCTGGGTGATGGGGTTGAATATCCGGAAATAGGGTGATGCGTCCAGGCCTGTCCCGGCCACCCACTGCCAGTTGAGCTGGTTCTGGGCAAGGTCGGCGTCGAAGAGACGGTCCATGAAGTACGCGGCGCCGCGCTGCCACGGGATGTGGAGATCCTTGACGAGGAACGATGCGACCGTCATGCGGGTCCGTCCGTGCATCCAGCCCTCGGCGAGGAGCTGGCGCATCCCCGCGTCGACGAAGGGATAGCCGGTCTTGCCCGCAGTCCATGCGTCGAACGCCGGGTCGGCCTGCGACGCAGGCGCCCATGCGTCGTCGGCGATGACCGGACGCAACGAGGTGGTCGCGGCCGAGGGCGTGTGGAAGAGAACGTCGGCGTGGAACTCGCGCCACGCGAGCTCGGAACGGAACGTCGTCGCCCCGTCCCCCGGGAGGCTCCGCAGGTCTGCGAGCAACGTGCGCGGGTGCACCTCACCCCACTTGAGCGCGATCGACATCCTCGAGGTGGCGTCCAGGTCCGGTCGGTTGCGGTCGTCCGTGTAGCCGGCCACGTCGTCGAGATAGGCGTGCCACCGTGCGCGAGCGGCCTTCTCTCCGGCGGCGGGCAGCTCGGGTCCGTCCTGCGAGGTCGTCGGACGGGGCAGGTCGTCGGACGGCAGGTCGAGCCACGGGACGTCGTCCGCGGGGCCGGCCGGGGCCCTCCATCCGTGGTCGAGCCACGCCGTGCGGAACGGGGTGAACACCCGGTAGGGCCCACCACTGCGCGACAGGACGCGCCCGGGGGAGACCGCGTACGGCGACCCGGTCGCCCGCAGGTCCACACCGATGCCCGAGAGCGCTTCAGCGGTCTCGGTGTCGCGGCGCCGTCCGTACGGTTCGAAGGACTCGGCCACGTGGACGGTCGTCGCGGACACCTCTCGGGCGACGGCCGGGACGACCTCCGCGGGCCTCCCTCGGCGCACGACGAGGCTGCCGTCCATCTGCTCCGAGAGAGCCGAGAGCGAACGCTCCAGATATCGCAGACGTGGTCCGCCGGAGCCGTCCCACAGCGAGTCGTCGAGGACGAACAGCCCGACGACGCCACCGCCGGTCTCCTCGGCGCTGCGTGCGGCGTCGAGGAGGGCGGGGTTGTCGTCGAGGCGCAGGTCGCGGCGGAACCAGTGGATGGAGGTCATCGTGTCAACACTAGCGATGGACCTGCGACCCCGCCGCCGCGAGGGACACCACTCGTGTCCTGCCACGGAGAGGGCCCCGTCCGAGGAGGACGAGGCCCTTGCCCGCTCGTGGCGGGACGGTGGTCGGTGGGGTAGCGGCCGGTCAGCGGAGCCAGGGCTGCTGCTGGACGATCGGGAGAGCGGCCCAACGGCGGCCGAGCCCCCACGTGTCGCCTGCCAGAGTGACCGCCGAGATGATGAGCACGAAGGCGTAGACGATGTGGTAGTCCATCACCGGGTTGGTCGAGCCCTCGAGGAGCGGCCACTCGGCGACCCACATGAGCAGCATCATGACCGTGCCGGCGACGGCGGCGATCCGGAGACCGATGCCGAGCATCACGGCGACCCCGATCCCCAGGAGGCCGAGCATGAAGAGCCAGTCCGTCACAGGGCCGGCGATGTCGGCGAAGAAGTCCTTGAACGGACCGACGGACCCGAACTTCATGAAGCCCTGGCTGGGCGTCCCGCCATCGAGCCACGACAGGCTCGCAGGACTCCCGTCCGACGTCGGCGCGCCGGTGCTGTAGTGCAGCCCGAAGGTCTTGTCGAGGAAGGCCCACAGGAAGATGAAGCCCGTGCCGATCCGCGCCGCGGCCAGCCACCTGCGCGCACCTTCCCGGACGACGATGTCGGACCCCGTGACGACAGCGGGAGCCTCGCCCCGCTGGGCATCCATGTGTGTTGCCATCTGAACTCATCCCTTCACGTCGACGCTGACGGTGCACCGTTGGGTGCATCTCTATCGTCGCGCAGGCGCATCGTGCGCGCTATGGGCCGTTGGTCATTGTTCCGGGTGGTTCGCGGCCCCGTCCCGAAGGCTGATCCGACGCCGGACCTCGGCCGTCGCAGTCATACACTCGGGAGCATGACCGCAACGAGCGACAACCCCCAGGAGACCTCTGCCGCAGGAGCGAGCGCGCCCGGCATCGACATCAAGCCTCGTTCCCGCAAGGTGACCGACGGCATCGAGGCCACGGCCTCGCGCGGCATGCTCCGTGGTGTCGGTCTCGGCGACGAGGACTTCGCCAAGCCCCAGATCGGCGTCGCCAGCTCCTGGAACGAGATCACCCCCTGCAACCTCTCGCTGGACCGTCTGGCCAAGGCTGTCAAGCAGGGAGTGCACGCCGCCGGCGGGTACCCGCTCGAGTTCGGCACCATCTCGGTCTCCGACGGGATCTCCATGGGTCACGAGGGGATGCACTTCTCCCTGGTCTCGCGCGACATCATCGCCGACTCGGTCGAGACAGTCATGGAGGCCGAGCGACTCGACGGGTCCGTGCTGCTCGCGGGCTGCGACAAGTCGCTCCCCGGCATGCTCATGGCCGCCGCTCGCCTCGACCTCTCGTCGGTCTTCCTCTATGCCGGGACGATCATGCCGGGCTGGGTCAAGCTCGAGGACGGCACCGAGAAGGACGTCACCCTCATCGACGCGTTCGAGGCCGTCGGAGCGTGCGCCAAGGGGCTCATGAGCGAGAAGGATCGCGACACGATCGAGCGTGCCGTCTGCCCGGGGGAGGGAGCCTGCGGTGGCATGTACACCGCCAACACGATGGCTTCCGTCGCCGAGGCGATGGGCATGTCCCTGCCCGGCTCGGCCGCGCCGCCCTCGGCCGACCGTCGTCGTGACGCCTTCGCTCACAAGTCCGGCGAGGCGGTCGTCGAGCTGCTCCGCAAGGGCATCACCGCACGGCAGATCATGACGAAGAAGGCCTTCGAGAACGCGATCGCCGTCGTCATGGCCTTCGGTGGTTCGACCAACGCCGTGCTCCACCTGCTCGCCATCGCCCACGAGGCCGAGGTCGACCTCACGCTGGCCGACTTCACGCGGATCGCGGACAAGGTTCCCCACCTGGGAGACCTCAAGCCCTTCGGCCGCTACGTCATGGCCGACATCGACAAGACCGGGGGAGTCCCCGTCGTCATGAAGGCGCTCCTCGACGCGGGCCTGCTGCACGGAGACTGCCTCACCGTCACCGGCAAGACCGTCGCGGAGAACCTCGCCGACATCGCCCCGCCCGACCCGGACGGCAAGATCCTGCGGGCCCTGTCGAACCCGATCCACAAGACCGGCGGGATCACGATCCTCCACGGGTCGCTCGCTCCCGAGGGGGCTGTCGTGAAGTCCGCGGGCTTCGACTCCGACGTGTTCGAGGGCACCGCGCGGGTCTTCGACCGCGAGCGGGCCGCCATGGACGCCCTCGAGGACGGGACCATCGTCGCCGGTGACGTCGTCGTCATCCGGTATGAGGGCCCGAAGGGGGGACCCGGCATGCGCGAGATGCTCGCGATCACCGGAGCGATCAAGGGAGCCGGCCTCGGCAAGGACGTCCTGCTCCTCACCGACGGCCGGTTCTCCGGTGGGACGACCGGCCTCTGCGTGGGCCACGTGGCGCCCGAGGCTGTCGACGCCGGGCCGATCGCCTTCGTCAAGGACGGTGACCGGATCCGCCTCGACGTCTCGAACGCGACGCTCGACCTGCTCGTCGACGACGCCGAGATCGAGGCGCGCAAGGTCGGCTGGGAGCCCGTCCCGCACAAGTACACGCGCGGCGTGCTGGCCAAGTACGCGAAGCTCGTGCACTCGGCGTCGCAGGGGGCCGTCCTGTACTGACGTCGCCGCGACCTCGTCGCCGCGACGCAGCATCAGCTCGACGCAGCGAAAGTGAACAGAGGGCCGGATCTCCGCGGAGATCCGG
>NZ_JBDYKL010000060.1:0-9655 GCF_040012415.1 Sanguibacter sp. 25GB23B1 | reverse complement strand
GAGCTCGGCTGTCACAACGCCCTCGACTACTCCGACGTCGCCGCCGCCGCCTTCCGCGTGTGGCTGGCCGAGCGCTACGGCTCCGTCGACGAGCTCAACCGTGCGTGGGGCACCGACTTCTGGTCCCAGCGGTACACCGACTGGGACCAGGTCTTGCCTCCGCGCCGCTCGACGTCGTTCACCAACCCGACGGCGCAGCTCGACTTCGCCCGCTTCAGCTCGCACCAGCTCCGTGATCAGCTGCGCGCTGAGCGCGAGGTGCTCGCCCGCATCACGCCCGACGTGCCGGTGACGACGAACTTCATGGTCATGGGCGAGACGAAGAACATGGACTACCCGTCCTGGGCCGGCGACGTCGACCTCGTCTCGAACGACCACTACGTCATGTCCGCGGACCCCGAGTCCCACGTCGAGCTCGCGTTCTCCGCCGACCTCACCGCCGGTATCGCCGACGGCGAGCCGTGGATGCTCATGGAGCACTCGACGTCCGCCGTGAACTGGCAGCACGTCAACCTCGCCAAGCGTCCCGGTCAGCTGCGCCGCAACTCGCTCGCCCACGTGGCGCACGGCGCGGACGCCGTCCTGTACTTCCAGTGGCGTCAGTCGCAGGCCGGCGCGGAGAAGTTCCACTCCGCGATGGTCCCGCACGCGGGCACGGACTCGGCGCTGTGGCGCGGGGTCGTCTCCCTCGGCGCGGACCTCGGTGCGCTCGGCGAGATCGCCGGTTCCACCGTCCACGCCGATGTCGCCGTCCTCTTCGACTGGGAGTCCTGGTGGGCGAGCGAGCTCGACTCGCACCCCTCCAACGACTTCCGCTACCGCCGCGGTGTCCTCGCCTGGTACCGCTCGCTGTGGCAGGCGCAGGTCGGCACCGCCGTGCTGCCCGCGACGGCCGACCTCGACGGCTACCGCCTCGTCGTCGTCCCGCACCTGTACCTCGCGGACGACGCGCTCGTCGCACGCCTCACCGCCTTCGCCGACGACGGGGGGACCGTGCTCGTCACGTACTTCTCCGGTATCGCCGACACGGACGACCACATCCACCTCGGCGGGTACCCGGGCGCGTTCCGCGACCTGCTCGGCGTGCGTGTCGAGGAGTTCGCGCCGGTGCTCCCCGGCCAGCACGTGCACGTCTCGGGCGACGTGCTCGGCGGGGGAGAGGGGCTCGCGAGCGGGTGGAGCGAGCCGGTAGGCCTCACGGACGCGACCGCGGTCGCGTCCTACGTCGACGGACCGAGCGCCGGGTGGCCGGCGATCACCCGCGCGGTGCGCGGCACCGGTGCCGCCTGGTACGTGAGCACGGACCTGTCCGACGAGGCGCGCTCGGCGCTCATCGGTGAGCTCCTCGCCGAGGCTGGTGTCACTGTCCTGGCTCCCGCGAGCGCGGGTGTCGAGCTCGTCTCCCGGCGTGCGGGGGAGACGGAGTACCTCTTCGTCATCAACCACACCGACGCCGCGGCGACGGTCGAGGCGTCCGGCACGGACCTCCTCACCGGTGCGGCCCACCCGGACGGCGTCGTCGTCCCGGCCGGAGACGTCGTCGTCCTGCGGAGGCCTGTCGTCTGACCGGTCGACGGGAGGATCGTCAGCGCTGCTCAGCTCGTCGCCCGGCCGTAGCGGGCGACGAGCTGAGCGCCCGTCCGGGCGAGCTCGTCCCGGACCGACGACGGGTCGATCACCTCGACGTCGGCGCCCCACCCCGCGAGGTGCTGGGCGATCATCCCGGCAGTCGGCGCGGCGACGCGCACCCGTGCTCGACCGTCGGCGGTCGTCCCCTCGTCCACGCAGTGTCGGCCGAACTGGTCGTGGAGCACGAACGCGTGGCGCGGATCGACGAGGACCGTCGCCCAGGTCTGGGAACGGCGGACCTCCATGTCGTCGACCACCTCGGCCCATGCCTGTGCGAGGTCGAGACCCTCCGGCCGGGAGGCGGGCTCGTCGGTGACGTGCGCGTCGCGGATCCGGTCGACGCGGAAGGTCCGCCGGCCGGCGGGCGTCCCCGCCACGAGATACCAGACCTCGTTCTTGTCGGCGAGGCCCCACGGGTCGACCACGCGCGACGGTGCTCGTCCGGCCGTCCCTGCTCGGCCGGCATAGTCGAGGCGGACCTTCCGACTCCGGACGACCGCGTCCTGGAGCAGGTCGACGAGCGCGGGGCGCGGCCGGTCGACCCCGCCCCAGGCGAGCGGGTCGCGGACGATCGCCCCGGCCGCGACGTCGGCGTCCGCGCGGAAGGGTGCAGGCAGCGCGCGGGCGAGCTTGCGCAGCGCCGAGCGGACCTCGGGCGTTCCCGAGGCTGCAGGGCCGAGCGCGAGGAAGAGCGCCTGCGCCTCTCCGGCGGTGAGTCCGGTGAGGTCGGTCCGGCTCCCCCCGACGAGGCTCCACCCACCGCCGCGACCAGGCTGCGGGTAGACGGGGACGCCGGCTGACGACAGTGCCTCGAGGTCGCGGCGCGCCGTGGCCACCGAGACCTCGAGCTCGTGAGCGATCTCGCCCGCGGTCGCGCGCCCGCGGGACTGCAGGAGCAGGAGAGTGGCGACCAGCCGGTCTGCGCGCATGCCTCATCGTCGCGCAGAAAGTGCTCAGAAGGTGAGCACGTTGGACGGAAGCATGGTTCATGAGGCCGCGACCGCAGCCTCGACCTCGGCACCGCTGCCACGACAGAGGAGAACGACCATGCTGCGAGGACTGACCACCGTCGTCTACCCGACCCCTGATCTCGCCGCCGCGAAGCGCTGGTACACCGAGGTCCTCGGCATCGAGCCCTACTTCGACCGGACCGCCTACGTCGAGTTCCGCACCGGCGACCACGAGCACGAGCTGGGTCTGCTCGACACGAGCTTCGCGGGCGAGCTCGCCGTCGACCCGGCCGCCGCAGACACGACCCCAGGCGTGCCGACCCCGGCCGCTCCGGGCGTCATCGTCTACTGGCACGTCGACGACGTCCAGGCGGCCCTCGACCGGCTGACCGCGCTCGGCGCCACGCTGCACCACCCAGCCCGTGACTTCGGCGAAGGGTTCGTCGGCGCGGCGGTGCTCGACCCCTTCGGCAACGTCCTCGGAATCATGCGCAACCCGCACTACCTCGACGTGCTCGCCCGCACCGACCACCAGACCGTGCGGTGAGGGCGGCCGGACGGGTGCGCGAGTAATCCGTGGCTCTCCTACGGGAGTCCCCTGTACCGTTCGTCGCATGGTCCGTCAGTCGCACTAGGAGTCGCGCCGCACGATCGCGCGCACGATTCCCGAACCCATCGACCACCGCTCAGCCGGCGGTCGCGACTGCACGGAGCCCTCGATGTCCTCTGCACCACGTGGCGCGTACGCGAGGGTGCTCTCGCGCCCTCGCGTCGTGACGACCTTCTCGCTCTCGATGATCGGACGGTCGGCCTACGCGCTGGTCTTCCTCCCGCTCTTCTACGCCGCCGAGCAGGCGACCTCGTCGATCGCCTTCGCGGGCGTCGCTGTCGCCGTGTACGGGGCCGGTGCGACCGTCCTCGCGCCGGCCAGGGCGTGGCTCATCGATCGGTTCGGCGCGCGGGCGATGCTCACGGTCCTCGTCCTGGGCTTCAGCGCGTCTCTCTCGGCGCTCGCCGTGTCGAGCCTCACTGCGAGCCCCGGGTGGGTGATCGTGGGGCTCGCCGGCCTGGCCGGCGCCGTCGCCCCGCCGCTCGGCCCGACCATGCGCGTCGCGTGGGGGCAGCTCCTGCCGAGCGCGGACGACCGCAAGGCAGGGCTCAGCCTGGACGCGGTCGTCGAGGAGCTGCTCTACCTCGCAGGTCCCGCGGTCGCGGGGCTGCTGCTCGTCACGCTGTCTCCCGGGCACGCGATGCTCGTGCCGGCGGTGCTCGTCGCGGTCGGTGGCCTGCTCTTCGTCAGCACCAGCGCCGTCACCCAGATGGTCGGCGAGCCTCGACGGACCGACGCCCCGCTACCCGGCAGACCGCTCGTCCTCCAGCCGGGCTTTGCGGCTCTCCTCGTGCCGGCGCTCGTCGCCGGAGGGATGTCAGGGCTCGTCGGTGTCGCGGTACCCGCCGCTGGGGAGGTGCTGGGCAGCACGGCGATGGTGGGCATCGCGCTCGGCGTCTTCGCCGGCGGTAGCGCGGTCGGCGGGCTCCTCTACGGCGCGCTCAGGGTTCCCGGCAGCCCGGCGCGACAGCTCCCGGTGCTCAGCGGGCTGCTCGTGCTCGGGGTGTCGTGCCTCGCGATCTCGGACGACGGGACCGTCGTGACGATCGTCCTGGGCCTCGCCGGACTCTTCTTCTCGCCGGTGATGATCGTCGCCTACCTCGCCGCTCCCGCGGCGGCGGGGACACGCCGGCAGAACGCCGCGACCACGTGGGTGAACACCAGCCACAGCCTCGGTGCGACGCTGGTCAGCGCAGCAGCCGGGTTCATGATCCAGCGCGCCGGCATCCCCTTCACCGTCCTGGCCGTCGCCGGTGCGGCTCTGGCGATGGTGCTCGTCAGCGGCCTGATGCTCAGCCGAGGGGTGCCCCGCGAGCCCGAGCGTGCGGCTGTGATCCGCTCAGTCGCTCGGTGACAGCTGGTACATGGCGGTCATCGTGTGGCTCGCGCCGGGGGCGAGCTCGACAGCCGTGCTGCGCACGTTGCAGACCTCGACGCACACCATCGTCATCCACTCGTCGTCACCGAAGTCCGCCATCGCTGCGGCCTTGTCGATCCACGGGTTCCACACGACGGTCGCGTCGGAGCCGCGCTTGGCGATGACGACGGAGCGCCCCGACGGGGCGTCGTGGACGGCGGCCCCGGAGCTCGTCCCGAGGTAGATGCGGTCGGTCTCGCCGGTGAAGCGGACGGGCCCGTCCTCGCCCGCCATGGGCTCGGGGCCGGCGAGGCGGTCGAGGTAGGCGTGGCCCTCGAGCCCGACGACCTCGGTGGTGCGGACGTCGCTCACGGCGAAGTAGGTGTGGAGCGCCTCCTCGAACGTGAAGGGCGCGTCGTCGCGGTTCGTCACGGCGAGACTGAGCGAGAGCCGTGCGCCGACGGCCACGGTGTAGACGGCCTCGAAGCGGTGCGGCCAGTCGACGGCACCGGGGGAGCCTGCGACGTCGGCGTCCGTGAGGCGCAGGGTGACGGTGACATGCTCGCCGTCGTCGTGCGCGCCGGTCAGCTGCCAGGACGTGAGCCGGGCGAAGCCGTGCGCCGGCGCGTCGGGGTGGCCGTCGAGGGCACCGAACCACGGGAAGCAGATCGGGACTCCGCCGCGGATGGGCTTGCCCGCCGTGAAGTGGCTCGCCTCGCTCACCCACAGGGCGTCGGCCGCGCCCGGCGGCGACCACCGGGTGACGGTGGCGCCGTGGAGGTAGATCTCGGCCGAGCCTGCCGGACCGTCCACCTGGACGACGGGCAGGCCGCCCTGACCTGTCGTGAGTCGCACGCTGTCTGGAAGGTCCTGCATGGTGGGAGCTCCGATTCTGGCGGCTGGGACACGTCAATCCTAGGCAGGGTGTCCAGAGCGCGACCCGAGGGCGCGGGCAAGAGGGGTGAGGTCCGTCGCCGTGGAGCCGGCACCGGCGGTGGCCAGGGCCCCTGCCGCGTGGGTCGTCGTCACGCCGAGCACGTGCCCGACGCCCGCTGCGAGCGCTGAGGCGATCCCTGGCGGGGCGTCCTCCACCGCGACGAGGCGGGCCGGGTCGAGGCCGAGCAGCTCGGCGCCGTGCCGGTACGGCTCGGGATCCGGTTTGCCGTGCGTGCAGTCCTCGGCCGTGACGAGCCTGATCCCGGCGCGGGTGTCTGCTCCGAGCATCTCGAGCGCGGGGAGGGTCCACTCGAGACGTGCCGAGGTGACGACGGCGACGGGCACGTCGGTGCGGAGGCAGGCGGCAAGGGTCGCGGCGGCGCCGGGGACGGCGCGGGGCTCGAGGACGGTGCGGCGCAGGGCGTCGAGGACGCCCTCGGTGAGCTCGTCGGGATCCTCGCCGGTCCAGGGGCCGTCGAACGTCGCGAACACCTCGGCTGCGCGCCGGCCGGAGAAGGCGAGCACCGCGTCGTCGCCGACGGTCCACCCGCGTGCGGCGAAGTAGTCCCGGTAGGCCTGGCGGTGGACGTGCTCGCTGTCGACGAGGGTTCCGTCGAGGTCGAGCAGGAGGCCACCGCCGGGCCGTCCGAGGAGCTCGGCGAGGAGCCCGGTGAGCTCGTCGTCCGGGCTCACCGGTGCGTCAGGCCCACACGAGCAGCGGGTCGCCGGGCTGCACGGTCGTGCCGGCCGCGGCGAGCGGCGTGACCGAGCCGGGCTCGCCCTGGAGGGCGACGACGGGGCACACCGGTGAGCGTCCGCCGGCGGCGACGTCGGCGGGGACCCAGGCGACGATCGGGTCGCCGGCCGTCACCTCGTCCCCCTCGGCGACGAGGAGCGTGAAGCCCTCCCCGCCGAGCTGGACCGTGTCGAGACCGAGGTGGACGAGCGCCGCGCGGTCGTCCACGCCCTGGATGACGAACGCGTGCGGGTGGAGCTTGGCGACGAGGCCCGAGACGGGGGCGACGGCCTGGCTGGGACCCGAGCGGTCCGGGTCGATCGCGAGGCCGGGACCGACGATCTCCTCGGCGAAGACCGGGTCGGAGACGTCCGCGAGCGGGCGGACGGTGCCCTGGACGGGGGCGAGGAACGTCAGCGGCTCGCGCATCAGCGGAGGTCCTCGATGTCGGAGGCGAGCGTGTCCGCCTCGGGTCCCACGACCACCTGGACGACCGTGCCCGCGCGCATGACGCCGTAGGCGCCGGTCGCCTTGAGGGCTGCCTCGTCGACGAGGGACCCGTCCTTGACCTCTACGCGCAGCCGCGTGATGCACGGCTCGAGGTCGATGATGTTCTCGTCGCCGCCGAGGGCCGCGAGGATCTGCTCTGCCTTGTTCATCGGGTGCCCCTGTTCATCGAGCTGCTGTGGTCGAGGTGCTGCGGTCGTCGGGCCGGCCGTACCGGCCGTGTCGTGTCGTGTCGGAGAGATCGTCACATGAGGTCTTCGAGGTCCGTCGCGAGGGTGTCGACGCTGGGACCGATGACGACCTGGACCACGCGTCCGGCGATCATCACGCCGTGCGCGCCGGCGGCGCGCAGAGCGCCGACGTCCACGAGCGCCGGGTCACGGACCTCGGAGCGCAGCCGTGTGGTGCACGGCTCGATGTCGACGATGTTGCCGACGCCGCCGAACGCCGCGAGGACGCGTGCCGCCTGATCCGTCACTGTGCTCCGCTCCTTGGTCATGTGGGCTCCTCGATCATCTCGTGGCTCCGGTGGGGGGAGGGGGCGCTCGTCGCGTCTGCCTCGTCCGCCGCCGGACGGGCGTCCGTCGTGGTGCGTGGTGTGAGTGCGGGCTTGGGCGCACGGACCGGCACCCACAGCACGTAGCGGTCCGCCCGGTAGGAGGACCGGGAGTAGACGCACGCCGTCTGGCCGGAGAACGTGCGGCGCGTGGTGCGCAGGACGGCGCGCCCCACCCGGATGCCGAGCAGAGCGGCGTCACGGGCGTCGACCTCGCTGGCGGCCACGGTGTCCTCGCCCCACTCGGGGTCGAGGCCGCGGCGGCGGAGCTCGCCGTAGATGCTGTCGGGCACCTCGTCGTCGAAGAGTCCTGGGACGAGGCGGCAGGGGACCCACGACTGCTCGATGGCCATGGGCTCACCGTCGGCGAGGCGCACACGGTGGAGGTAGAAGACCTGCTCGCCAGGGAGGAGCTCGAGGGCATCGGCCACGTCGGGGGTCGCTGCGACCTCCTCGGCGGAGAGGATGAGGGAGGACGGCTCCATCCCGCGGCGCCGCATCTCCTCGCCGTAGGAGACGAGCCGGACCTCGAGGTCGACCTTGCTCGGTGCGACGAAGGTTCCGCGCCCCTGCTCGCGCTCGAGCAGTCCTTCGACGACGAGGGCGTCGACGGCCTGGCGGACCGTCATGCGGGAGACACCGAAGCGCTCGCAGAGGAGCCGCTCGGACGGGATGACGTCGCCGACCTCGAGCTCGTGCGTGACGAGAGAGCGCAGGTAGTCCCGCACCCGCATGTACTTCAGTGCTGGTAGGTGCACCTGTGCAAACCCTCCAGATCGGACAGTCGCGGACTCTTGACACCGCTGCGCCATTAGATCATGGTTGTCGGCAACTGGTCCAGACATCTAGCAGTGACGCTCGACGCACCACGTTCGCACCGATCCCCGTGCAGCTCCCCGACAGGATGCGCCCCCCGCTCCCGTCATCGCCACCACGTCAGGAGTGCCCCCGCAATGACAACCACCACAGACCCCGTGGTCAAGGAGAAGCGTCATATCCCTGGCCTCGCGCAGCTCCAGCGCATCGGCCGATCGCTCATGCTGCCCATCGCCTCCCTCCCCGCTGCGGCGCTGCTCCTGCGGCTCGGTCAGGACGACATGCTCGGCAAGGACGGCCTCGCCGGTGCCTGGGGCGACTGGCTCCTGCCCGTCGCCGCCGTCCTCGGCTCGGCCGGCGACGCGCTCTTCGCCAACCTGCCGATGATCTTCGCGCTCGGCGTCGCGATCGGCTACGCCCGCAAGTCCGACGGCTCCACCGGTCTCGCCGCACTCATCGGCTACCTCGTGTTCAAGAACGTGTCGAACGCGCTCTCGCCGTACGTGCTCGATCCCCCCGACCCGGGCAAGGCGCAGGAGCTCATCGACTACGGCGTCCTCGGCGGCATCGTCATGGGCCTCATCGCGGCGCTCCTCTTCCAGAAGTACTCGCGGATCAAGCTGCCCGCCTATCTCGCCTTCTTCGGCGGGCGGCGCTTCGTCCCCATCGTCACGGCGGGCGTCGCGATCCTCGTCGCCGTGGTGGGTGCGCTGGTCTACCCGTGGTTCGACGCGGGCCTCACGTCGGTGGGCGACTGGGTCACCGGTTCCACGATCCTCGGTGCCTTCGTCTACGGGATGGCGAACCGGCTCCTCGTCCCGCTCGGCCTGCACCATCTGCTCAACTCGCTCCCGTGGTTCCAGTTCGGCACGTTCGAGGACGCGAGCGGCGAGGTCTGGGCGGGGGACATCGCCCGCTTCCTCCACGGCGACCCCACGGCCGGCACCTTCATGACCGGGTTCTTCCCCATCCTCATGTTCGCGCTCCCGGCCGCGGCCCTCGCGATCGTCCATACCGCACGTCCCGAGCAACGCAAGGTCATCGCGGGCATCATGGGATCTGCAGCGCTCGTCAGCTTCGTCACCGGGGTGAGCGAGCCGCTCGAGTTCTCGTTCCTCTTCGTCGCCTACCCGCTCTACGTCATCCACGCGTTCCTCACGGGGACGTCGCTCGCGCTCGTCAACTGGCTCGACATCCACACCGGGTTCGGATTCTCGGCGGGGGTCATCGACTACCTGCTGAACTTCCGCATCGCCCAGCAACCGCTGCTCATCATCCCCATCGGCCTCGCCTACGCGGCGATCTACTACTTCCTCTTCCGGTGGGTCATCACGAGGTGGAACCTCAAGACGCCCGGTCGGGAGGACGACAGCACCATCACGGACCAGAACAACGTCCTCGTCGACCAGCCGGCCGACGAGCCCGAGACAGAGAAGCGCCCGTCCACGAGCACGGGCCAGGCAGGAGGAGCGGTCGGCGCACCACCGAGCGCCTAGCGCCTGACACCGAGCACCAGGTACGACGAGGGGGGGGGGGGGGGGGGGGGGGGGGGGGGGGG
>NZ_JBDYKL010000059.1:0-9813 GCF_040012415.1 Sanguibacter sp. 25GB23B1 | reverse complement strand
GGGTGGGGGTGGTTCGGAGGGGGGAGGTGGCACGGATGGACTCCGACGGTTCCGGCAGCGGTCGGAGCGCATCCCGCGCTTCGTCTGAATGGATTCAACCACAGGTGGGCCATCGAGGTCCTCGGTGACCGGACCCGCGAGGCTGTTGTTTCCGCAGCCTGGTGCGGTCTGGCGCGGGTTTCCGCGGTCGGGGTGGACGCGGGGGCTGGACATCTGACGCAGCAACGGTATTGTAACGATTCACTTCCTTCGTTGCTCGCCTGCCACTCGGTGCCTAACGTCGGGAATGCGCTTTCACACACGATGAGCAAGGAGGCTCAGATGTCGATCAAGCGATCTACCCTCAGGGGCATCGCCGCCGCAGGTATCGCGGCTCTCGCACTGTCCGCATGTTCCGGAGGCGGTGGCGACACGCCAGCCCCCACCGAGACTCTCGACACCGAGGAGGAGATCACCATCTCCTTCGCGTGGTGGGGCAACGACGACCGCGCCGCGAAGTACGAGGAAGCGGTCGACCTCTTCGAGGCCGAGTACCCGAACATCACCGTCCAGACGAGCTTCGTCGCATGGGACGGCTACTGGACGGCCCGCAACACCGAGGCCGCCGGCGGCTCGCTGCCGGACGTCATGCAGATGGACCTCTCCTACCTGCGCCAGTACGGCTCCACCGAGCAGCTCCTCAACCTCGACGGCCAGGTCGGCACCGCCCTGGACGTCGACGGCATCGACGAGTCGCTCCTCGAGTCGGGCCAGCTCGACGGTTCCCAGTACGGCATCCCCACCTCGACGAACACCCTCGCGCTGTTCTACAACCCCGAGATCCTCGCGCAGCTCGGCATCGAGCCGCTCGCTGCCGACTACACGTGGGAGGACTACAACGCCTTCCTCGCGGAGGTCTCCACCGCGGGCGCGACGTCCGACCCCGCCCTCTACGGCGGCGGCGACTACACGACGACCTTCTGGTTCTTCCTCCAGTGGCTCGTCCAGGAAGGCGTCGACCCGTTCACCGAGGACGGCAAGATCAACTTCACGCCCGAGCAGATGACCGAGTGGCTCGAGATGGCCGAGGATCTGCGCGCTCCGACGAACCTCACCTACCCGATCGCGCGAGGCAAGCAGCTCGAGCCGCTCGGCGGCTTCACGGTGAACGAGTCCGCCTCCGAGTTCAGCTGGGACAACTTCCTCGCCGGCTACGTCGCCGACTCGGGGACCGAGACCATCGAGATGCTCCCCATCCCGACAGGCGACAGCGGCGAGAAGTCGATGTTCTTCAAGCCGTCGATGCTCCTGTCCGCGTCGGCGAACTCCGAGAACCCGGCCGCCGCTGCCGCGCTCATCGACTTCCTCGTCAACGAGCCCGAGGTCGGTCGGATCTTCGGCACCTCGAAGGGCGTCCCGGCCGTCGCCGAGCAGCGCGACGCGATGGTCGTCGAGGAAGGCTCGATCGACGCGAAGGTCGTCGCGTACGAGGAGTCCGTGGCCGATCACGTCACGGCTGCCGCACCGCTCCCCGTCGAGGGCTTCGGCGCCATCGAGGCAGAGTTCAAGCGCCTCGGCGAAGAGTTCTCCTACGGCACCATCACGATCGACCAGTTCGTCGAGCAGTGGTTCGCCGAGGCCGAGATCTCCGTCCCGCAGTAGCTGCCGCTGCAGGCATCACCGCTGCAGTGATCCACCACTGATCAGCTGGGTCCCGTCCGACGGCGGACGGGACCCAGCATCCAACCGCACCCCCAGACATCCCCAGACCGACGACCGACATTCCCCCGACTGATCGGATTCCCATCGTGTCCCTCATCGACGAGGCGACCGGAGCTCCCGCCGGCAAGACCTCCCCGACGCCGGCGACCGCCGCTCGGCGCTCGAGGCGAGCCGCCGAGGCCCGAGCCGGGTACGCCTTCCTCGCCCCGTGGCTCATCGGGTTCTTCCTGCTGACCGCCGGCCCCATGCTCGCGTCGCTCTACCTCGCCTTCACCGACTACAACCTCTTCCGTGCGCCGGAGTGGGTCGGACTGGACAACTTCAAACAGCTGTTCAACGATCCCCGGTACCTCCAGTCGGTGCAGGTCACCGGCCTGTACGTCCTCTTCGGGACCCCGATCAAGCTCGGCGCGGCCCTCGCCGTCGCGATGCTGCTCAACTCCAAGCGTCGCGCGCAGGGCACATACCGCTCGATCTTCTACGCGCCCTCCCTCATCGGCGCGAGCGTCTCGATCGCGATCGTCTGGAAGGCGATGTTCATCGACGACGGCGTCGTCGACCAGATCGGACAGTTCTTCGGCCGCGATCCCGGCGGCTGGGTCGGCGACCCCGGCATGACGATGCCCATGATGATCCTGCTCACCGTCTGGCAGTTCGGGGCCCCGATGGTCATCTTCCTCGCAGGCCTCAAGCAGATCCCCGTCGAGCTCTACGAGGCCTCCGAGATCGACGGCGCCGGCCCGGTGCGCAAGTTCTTCTCCATCACCCTGCCGATGCTCTCGCCGGTCCTGTTCTTCAACCTGCTCCTCGAGACCATCCACTCGTTCCAGATCTTCGGTTCCGCCTTCATCATCTCCGGCGGCACCGGCGGACCCGCCGGGTCGACCATGTTCTACACCCTGTACCTCTACCTGCGCGGGTTCACCGACTTCCGCATGGGGTACGCCTCAGCGATGGCATGGGTGCTCGTGCTCGTCGTCGGCCTCATCACGTTCGTCTTCTTCAAGACGTCCAAGCAGTGGGTCCACTACAGCGGGGAGACGAAGTAATGACCACCGTCGACCAGACCACCGTGCTCGACCGCCCAGGGGCGGACGACGAGCAGCGGAGCGCCGAGCTGCGCAAGGCCCACAAGCGCCGCAGCTCCGTGAAGTCCGTCATCTTCCACACCGTCGTCATCGCGATCAGCGCCGTCATCCTCTACCCGGCACTGTGGATGCTCATGTCCTCGCTCAAGCCGACGAGCGAGATCATCGGCAACATCAGCCTCATCCCCGAGAACGCGTCGTTCGACAACTTCGCCAAGGCGCTCAGCGGGATCGGCGGGGTGTCCTTCTGGACGTTCTTCATGAACTCCGTCATCCTCGCCGTCAGCTCGGTCGTCGGTGTCATCCTGTCCTCGACGATCACGGCCTACGCCTTCGCGCGCATCTCGTTCCCGGGCCGTCAGGTGTGGTTCGCGCTGATGATCGCGACGCTCCTGCTGCCGTTCCACGTGGTGATCATCCCGCAGTACATCATCTTCAACGAGCTCGGCCTCGTGAACACGTTCGTCCCCCTGCTCATCGGCAAGTTCTTCGCCGCCGAGGCGTTCTTCGTGTTCCTCATGGTCCAGTTCATGCGCAACCTGCCGCGAGAGCTCGACGAGGCCGCACGCATCGACGGTGCCGGACACATCCGGATCTTCCGCTCGATCATGCTGCCCCTCATGAAGCCGCCGATCATGACCGCGTCGATCTTCGCCTTTATCTGGAGCTGGAACGACTTCTTCGGGCCCCTGCTCTACCTCAAGAAGCCGGACCTCTTCTCGCTGCCGATCGCGCTGCGGCTCTATGTCGACCAGACGTCCGTCTCCGACTACGGAGCACAGATGGCCATGGCCGTGCTCGCACTCATCCCGGTGCTCCTGTTCTTCATCGTCTTCCAGCGATTCATCGTCGACGGTGTGGCCACGCAGGGCTTGAAGGGCTGAGCGATGTCGGCGACAGTCGTGACCATGAACGTTCCCGGCCGTGACCAGGCAGACCCCTCCGACGCTCGCGACGAGCCGTCGGAGGGGGCACGGCCGGCCACGCCCGGGCTCACGAAGTTCGCGCTGTTCGCCGAGGTGCTCCTCACGAGCGTCTACGTGACCGTGCTCAGCCTCCCGGTGGTCACGGCCCTGCCCGCAGTGACCACCGGCGTCGCGCACCTGCGACGTCATCTCGCCGCGACCGACGACTCGGTCAGCAGCGTCTGGGCAGACTTCCGAGAGGCGTGCCGCGGTGTGTGGCTCGTGTCCGTCGGCGCGGTGCTCGCGCTCTTCCTCGTGGTGCTCAACCTCTGGGCCGTGAGCACCGGCGCCCTCCCGGGCGGCATGCTCGTAGGAGTCGTCAGCGTCGTCGTCGGCTCCGGGATGCTCGTCGCGCTCCTGCACGCCGCAGGGCGCTGGAGCCCGGGCGACGCGTGGTGGCCGCTCGTCCGCGACGGTGCCCGAGCGATCCCAGCGGACCCGGGCGGCTCGCTCATGCTCGCGGCAGCCCTCGGCGTCTGCGTCGTGCTCGTGTGGATGCTCGCCCCGCTGATCATCGTCGTCGGCGGGCTCGTCTCCTTCGCGGTGGTCGCCGTCGGCTTCCGCCGCGCGACGGCCTGACGGCGCCTCCCGCCCGCGCTAGCCCGCCGCCCGCTCGGCTGCCGGGCGCAGGATGCAGAACTCGTTGCCCTCCGGGTCTGCCAGGACGACCCAGCCCGTGCCGTCAGGGTTGCGGAGGTCGTCCACCTCACGTGCACCGATCGCAAGGAGCCGGGCGAGCTCGTCGTCCCGTGAACCCTCGACGGGCTCGAGGTCGAGGTGCAGCCGGTTCTTCACCTGCTTGTCCTCCGGCACCTCGATGAAGAGCAGTCGCTGCGTGCCGTCGGGCGAGAAGATCATGCACTCCTCGTGGCCCGGCTCGTTCGGGTCGTCAGGATCCTCGACGAACCCGAGGACCTGGGTCCAGAAGACCGACTGTGCGTAGGCGTCGTGGGAGTCGACGGTCGTGTGCGAGATGCGAGAGGTCATGTCGTGATTCTGGTCTCTCTCGCTAGGCTCTGCCCATCATGACGACGAGATTCCAGGCGACGATCAGTGACGTGACCATCACCGCGCAGGCGGACCCGGACCAGGCCGCAGCGGTGTCCGGCCTCTTCTACGTCCTGCGGAGCCTGCCGCCCGGGACGCTCGTCGACGGCCGGCCCGTCCTGCTCCACGGCAACCTCTTCGTGCTCCGCGCGAGCGACGACGGCCTCACGATCCATGCCCCCGACTACCTCGGCGACCCTGACGCGGACCTCACGGACGACCTCACTCTCGCGCTGTGGGTCATGAATGCGCAGGCACAGCTCCTCCGTCGTTTCGGCCCCGAGGGTCAGCCGACCCGGTGGGACGACACGATCGTCGTGCAGAAGGGTGTGCTCGACGCCGAGGCCGTCTACCTCCACCGGACGCCGACGGAGCGGGAGCGAGACTCAGGCTGGTACGTCGGAGCCGTCGGCGGCGACGACCCGCCCCGGGTCGACGAGCTCGAACGCATCCGGGCATACGAGCTGCTCAGCCGGCGCCCCGCGCTCGTCCCGCTGCTCGCACTGCCCGACGGTCACCTCGCGATCGTCGTCGGCGACGAGATCGACGGCGTCCAGGGTCCCGACGGCGAGATGCTGCCCGACCTCGCAGCGCAGAGCCGCCCCCGCTCGCCGTGACCCCGGCGGCGTGCCAGGATCGCCGTCGTGCCTCCGCCCCGCGTGCCGCCGTCCACCGCATCCTCGCCCAGCACGCCTTCGTCCAGTGCCTCACGATCGCGCCGCCGCCGGCCCCGCAGCCCTGAGGTGTCGTTGCCGCGAGCCGGCGTCCCGTGGTGGGCGGTGGTCTCCGCCGTCGTCGCGCCCGTCGCGATGATCGGCGGGTGGACGCTCGCCCAGGCGCAGCAGCCGTCCTTCGACCCGGTGCGCCAGACGATCAGCGACCTTGCGACGCAAGCGTCGACCGCCCCCTGGATCATGGGGACCGGACTTGCGCTCACCGGCGTCGCGCACCTCGTCACCGCGGCGGGGCTGCGACCCGTCCCACGGCCGGCCCGCGTGCTCCACGCGCTCGGTGGCCTCGCCACGGTGGCCGTCGCCGCCTTCCCGTCCGACACGCACCCCGGCGCGCACGTCGTCGCGGCGAGCATCGGCTTCGGAGCGCTGGCGACCTGGCCCGCGTGGGCGCGCCGGCGCAGGGCGACCGGGGTGCTGCGCCCAGCCGTCGCCACCACCGCGAGCGTCGTGCTGCTCGCGCTCCTGGTCGTCTTCCTCCTCGAGCTGTGGCAGGTCACCTCGGACGGCAGCGCGACGGGCCTCACCGAGCGGCTCGTCGCCGGCGCCCAGGCGTTGTGGCCGTTGGTGGTCACGCTCGCGCTGGTGGTCTCCGCGCGTCGCCAGCACGGCGAGACCGTGGACCACTAGCCCACGGTCCGTCGGTCCGTCGACGTCCCGCGCAGCGATACCCCGCCTCGGCCCCGACGGCGACCTCACGGACGTCTTCCATCTCTGGCACGACTCCAGCAGGGGTGTCACGATCGATGCGTGGGACAGACCATCGAGCGCCTCCGCAGCGCCGGGCTCCGCGTGACGAGCCCGCGCGTCGCCGTGTACGAGGTGCTCGACGCCGCCCGTGCGAGGGACGACCACCACCTCACGGCGGCCGAGGTCGCCGACCACGCGCGCTCACGGCTCGGCGCACTGTCCACCCAGGCCGTCTACGACTGCCTGGACGTGCTCGTGCGGTCGGGGCTCGCGCGTCGTATCGAGCCGGCCGGCAGCCCGGCCCTGTTCGAGGTGCGCGTGGGCGACAACCACCACCACCTCGTGTGCCGCGGCTGCGGTCGCACCCGCGACGTGGACTGCGCGCACGGATCGGCGCCGTGCCTGGTGCCGACGCTTCCTGCCCAGGATCTCGGCTTCGTCGTCGACGAGGCCGAGGTGACCTTCTGGGGGTGGTGCACCTCGTGCGTCGAGGCGGGCCGGAGCGCCCAGGTATAGCTGTCGAACGCACGAACCCGTCAGACGAACCGATCGAAGGAGAGGACCACCATGACCGACGTCGCGTCGCAAGGATCCGCACCGGACGACGACCGCCCCGTCCTGACCACCCGTCAGGGCCATCCCGTCTACGACAACCAGAACCAGCGCACCGTCGGGGCCCGCGGCCCCGCAACCCTGGAGAACTACCACTTCCTCGAGAAGGTCAGCCACTTCGACCGGGAGCGCATCCCCGAGCGCGTCGTGCACGCGCGCGGCGCAGTGGCCTTCGGCCACTTCGAGGCGACGGGCACGTGGGGCGACGAACCCATCTCGCGGTACACCCGCGCGAAGCTCTTCCAGGAGCCCGGCAAGCGCACCGACCTCGCGATCCGCTTCTCGACCGTCATCGGCGGCCGCGACTCCTCCGAGGCGGCTCGCGACCCGCGCGGCTTCGCCGTGAAGTTCTACACGGAGGACGGCAACTGGGACCTCGTCGGGAACAACCTCGGTGTCTTCTTCATCCGGGACGCCGTCAAGTTCCCGGACGTGATCCACTCGCTCAAGCCCGACCCCGTGACGTTCCGCCAGGAGCCCGGCCGCATCTTCGACTTCATGTCCCAGACCCCGGAGTCGATGCACATGCTCGTCAACCTCTTCAGCCCGCGCGGCATCCCGGCGAACTACCGCACCCAGCAGGGCTTCGGCGTCAACACGTACAAGTGGGTCAACGCTGACGGCGAGACCCACCTGGTCAAGTACCACTGGATCCCGACGGCCGGCGTGCACAGCCTGACCGCTGCCGACGCGGCCGCCATCCAGGCGAACGACCTCGGCCACGCCTCGAAGGACCTCTACGAGGCCATCGAGCGCGGCGAGCACCCGGAGTGGGAGCTGCGCGTCCAGCTCATGAGCGACGACGACCACCCCGAGCTCGACTTCGACCCCCTCGACGACACGAAGGTGTGGCCGGAGAACGAGTTCCCACCGAAGGTTGTCGGCCGCATGGTGCTCGACCGCAACGTGTCCAACCACTTCGCGGAGAACGAGCAGCTCTCCTTCGGCACGGGCGTCCTCGTCGACGGACTCGACTTCTCGGACGACAAGATGCTCGTCGGCCGGACGTTCTCCTACTCGGACACGCAGCGCTACCGCGTCGGGCCCAACTATCTGCAGCTGCCCGTCAACCAGGCGAAGAACGCAGCGGTGCACACCAACCAGCAGGGCGGACCGATGCAGTACGCGGTCGACCCCGTCGGGGCGAACCCGCACGTCAACTACGAGCCGTCGATCACCGGCGGGCTCCGTGAGGCGCAGTACCCGACGCACGACGAGGTCGGACCGGAGATCACCGGGCGTCTCACGCGCAAGCGCATCCCGCGCACGAACGACTACACGCAGGCCGGGCAGCGCTACCAGCTCATGGAGCAGTGGGAGAAGGACGACCTCGTCGCGAACTTCGTCGAGCTCATCGGCCAGGCCTCGCGAGCCGTGCAGGAGCGCATGGTGTGGCACTTCTTCCTCTGCGACGACGAGCTCGGTCAGCGCGTGGGAGACGGCCTCGGTATCAGCGCCGACGACGTACGTCACCTCGAGCCGCTCGCCAGCCAGACCCTGTCGGAGGACGAGCTCGCCCGCGTGGCGAACCTGGGCAAGAACGGTCCCCGCGACGTCGAGGGCCTGGAGATGACCCACTGCGTCCCCAACGAGCGCATGGTCGTCGCGACCTGACGGCAGACGCCGCCCTGGCCGGGTGATGCCATGACGGGGCGTGCTCTTGAGGACGGGACGTGCGTTGGACAGCACGTTCGGTCTTCGGGAGCACGCCCCGTCGTCTCGGGAGGGCGGGTGCGGCGCTCTCGCGGTGGTGCGGAGACAGCGGCTGAGGACCGGATGCGTGGTGCACAGGCCTGCGTGCGGTCCCCGCCTCCACAGGCGCTCGGCCGTCACCGAAGCGCGTGTGCATGACTGAGGCAGGGTCCTGCCATGGAGAGAGTCAGAGCGAACGCGGGCACACGGGGCGCCGATGCGATCGAGCTGCCACGTGTCCTGCTCGCACGCGATCTGCCGTGCGACGTCGTCGAGTTGCACCTGCGTGCCGGACACATGGTGCGAGTACGGCGCGGAGCGTACCTCTGGGCCTCGAATGGCGACGACTACTCGGTGGCTTCCTCGGTGGCTTCCCCGGTGGAGGATGCCCAGAGCGCCTACCTCGCGCGGATCGCGGCCGTCGCCGCGCAGGCGCGCAAGCCCGTCGTCTTCAGCCACGTCTCCGCCGCCGTGCTCTGGGGTGCGCGGACGTGGCGGGTACCCGGCCTCGTCCACGTCACTCAGCCGTCGGCCGCGTCTGCCCGACGGAGCCGTGACGTCGCACGTCACCGGACAGTTCTCGGGCAGGCTGACACGACGGTGCGGGCTGGAGTGACGGTCACGACGCTCGACCGGACGCTCGCGGACTGCGCGATGAGTCTGCGTCCACTGGCTGCCCTCGTCGTCGCGGACTCCTTGGTGCGGCGCGGCGCCGACCTCGAAGCGGCCACCGAGATCGTCCGGACCCGCTCCGGTGCGAACGGCTCGCGGTTGGCCCGGTGGGTTCTCGATCATGCGGACGGCGGCGCCGAGTCCCCCGGTGAGAGCGCGACGCGCTACGTCCTCCTCGCCCACGGGTTCCCTGCCCCGGAGCTGCAGGTGCCGGTCGTGGCTCGGGGTCGCGTCTTCCGGGCAGACCTCGGGTGGCGCGAGCGGTGTCTCCTGGTCGAGTTCGACGGCCTGGTCAAGTACCGGCAGCTCGCCGGGGGCAACCCGTCGGAGGTCGTCATCGCCGAGAAGCGGCGGCAGGAAGCCATCGAGGAGACCGGAATGGTCGTGGTCCGGGTGGTTCACCCTGAGCTGTTCCCCGCAGAGGCGTTCGTCGCCCGCGTCGCGCGGCACGTCCCGCCGACGGCTCGAACGACCTTCCGCCCGGTCCGCGAGCTCCTTCTCCCGACGTCCTGGTCCTGAGCCCCAGCCGCTGGCACCGCCCCCGAGGGGGGCATGCCCGTGCCCGACCGGTCGCGCCCGTGCCCCCCGTCGGGGCGTGCTCTTGAGGGTGGAACG
>NZ_JBDYKL010000058.1:0-10135 GCF_040012415.1 Sanguibacter sp. 25GB23B1 | reverse complement strand
ACAGACCGGTGGTCGGGCGCGCTGGATGATCATTCACGTGTCTCAGGAGAGCGTCGGCGACGCGACGTCAACGCTCGTCGGACCGGTCCGCGTAGCGGTCCCAGTCGTCCGTGTCATCGGATCTGCTCGCGACGTGGCGAGTGTCCGTAGCTACATCGGTTCGGCTGTGACCGGTCAGCTCCTGCTCGAGAGCCTTGTAGTTCGTGTCAGGACTCCAGTACTTCAAGTCCCGAGCGACCTTGGTCTGCTTTGCCTTTTGACGGCCGCGGCCCATGGCTCCGACCCCCCTCAACGTAGAAGCGGGGCGGCTACGTTCTCAGACGCGCGGCCCCGGGGTAAGTTTCGTCTGTTCGTGGGTCAACGGTACATGCTCCGCGCGGCCTAGGACTACTCAGGTAGGGGTCGAACAGGGGTTCTGCGGTGCCGACGGAGGGTGATCTACGTCTCGCTCGTGACGCATGTGCCGTTTTCACCCACTTTTCACCCGACTTCTGGCACCGCACGAATCGCCCGTACTGGGATAATGGATGAAAGCGCAACGACCTGATCGCACAGTTCCGAACACCCCCGGAGCCAGGAGGTTGCCAGGAAGAGGTACGTCATGACCATCAACCGTGGAGAGCCCGAAGTCCTGCTGACCCCCGCAGAGGTCGCCAGCCTGTTCCGTGTCGACCCCAAGACGGTCACGCGATGGGCGAAGGCCGGGAAGCTCTCGTCCATCCGTACGCTCGGTGGTCACCGTCGGTACCGTGAGGTCGAGGTCAAGGGCCTCCTCGCGAACTCCGGAGTCGTCGTCGAGGACGAGCTGAGCGCGCGCCGCGGCGCGTGACCCGTCTGCACGACGCACCACCGCACGACAGAAGGGACCGCCCCAGGGGGGGAGCGGTCCCTTCTGACGTTCACGGACCCTGCGCCGTGCGCCGCGCCTGGCGTCCTATCGACGCTTGATGATCACCAGCGCGACGATGACGACGACGCCGGCCGCCGCGCCCAGGAGGACCTTGGCGTTGCGTGCACGGCTCGCGGGCCCGACAGGCAGGCCGTTGCCCGTGAGGAACGCGCCGGCGTCGTTCGCGGCCTGCTTCGTGGTCGAGGCGGCCTCGGCGGCGAGGGCCTTCGGGCTCAGTCGGGCAGCGAGCTCGTCGACGGACGCGGCCAGCTGCGCGCGCGCGACGGCGATCTCGGCCTCGAGCTCAGAACGGTCGGTCGTGCTCATGAGGAGATCCCCTCCTTGACGGCGGCGATGTCGCGCTGGACGCTCTTCACCGCGTGGGTCGGCTGCGGGGGGAGCCCGCGGGACAGGAGCTTCTTGCCGACCATCGCGAGGACGCCGGCGAGGATCATGAGGACGAGGCCCACGATGAGTGCGGCGAGCCACAGCGGGACGACGTTCGCCAGGCCGGCCATCGCGGAGTGCAGAAGGAAGCCGAGCCCGTAGAGGGCGAAGAGACCGGCCCCTACGAACAGGCCGATGCCGATGCCGGCGTTCTTCGCCTTCTCGGCCATCTCTGCCTTGGCCGAGGCGATCTCCGCCTTGATCAGTCGTGTGGCGCTGTCGGTCATCTGATTGATGAGCGTGCCGATCGACGGCCCACCCTTCTGGCCGTCAGGGTGCCCTTCGTTCCGGTCGGTCATCCTCATCACACCTTCCCATGGTCGTCGCACACGTCGTCAGATGTGATCCACGTGCAGTGCTCTGAACGGTCCGCGCGGAGCGGGCGCCGGCACGCTGCCGATGACGCGGTACTCATGACGCATCGTAGGGCCGTATCCGGTGGTCCTGCTCGCGCGGGGCCGTTCCCTGGGACCACTCAACCCTCAGGAGGCCGAGGTGGCAATCGGAGAGCGGTGCAGCGCCGTCGGTCTGGAGAGGTGCAGGCGTCAGGAAGCACGAGAGCCCCGTCTCGGCGGACCGAGCGGGGCTCTGCGATGAATCGGGTGGTGCTGATGGTGGCTCCGACCGGCGTCGATCCGGTGACCTTTCGATTTTCAGTCGAACGCTCTACCAACTGAGCTACAGAGCCTTGCGACGAACGCCCGGCCAGATTCTGACCGGGCATCCGTTGTCAAGCGACCCCGACGGGACTTGAACCCGCGACCTCCGCCGTGACAGGGCGGCGCGCTAACCAACTGCGCTACGGGGCCTTGAGTCACGCTGTGAACCAAGGGTTGTGCTTCACTCGAACAGGTTCGGTCCTTGCGGCGAACCTGGAAGAGCGTACCTCACTTTGTGCGACACCCAGACATCGTCCGGTTGTCCGTACCCCCAACGGGATTCGAACCCGTGCTACCGCCGTGAAAGGGCGGCGTCCTAGGCCGCTAAACGATGGGGGCCTGGTCTGAGACGGGTCGAGCTGTCGAAGACCTCGCAAATCATATGGCCTGGCTGCCGTCGTTGGCAAAACCACAGGTCACGCCTACGGCGACGCAGGTCGCGCGCCGCACCCGGAGGGGAGGACCGGTGCGTGCGAACCGCACCGGTAGGAGAGGATGAACGCATGGTGGAGATGTCGCGCGAGGACTTCGAGGACGCGGTGGGCGACGCGCTCGACCGGGTGCCCCCCGAGCTGGCAGCGACGATGGACAACGTCGTGGTGCTCGTCGAGGACGACGCCCCGGACGACGACCCCGAGCTCCTCGGCATCTACGAGGGGGTGCCGCTCACCGAGCGGGACGACGGCTGGGCGGCGGGAGCGCTCCCGGACCGCATCACCATCTTCCGCAACCCCACGCTCGCGATCTGCGAGACGACGGACGAGGTGGTCGAGGAGGTGGCCGTCACCGTGATCCACGAGATCGCCCACCACTTCGGCATCGACGACGAGCGGCTCCACGAGCTCGGCTGGGCGTAGCCATCACCGGTCGGGTCCGCCCGCTTGAAGGACGAGAGGCCCGTCCGGGAACCCGTTCGACCCGAGTAGCCTCGTGCCATGACGATTCTGGTGACAGGTGGGGCTGGGTACATCGGCGCGCACGTGGTGCGGTTGCTGCAGCAGCGGGGGGACACGGTGGTCGTGGTCGACGACCTGAGCACGGGGGCGGCGGGCCGGATCGGTGACGCGACGCTCATCGAGCTCGACGTCGCCGGCGAGGGTGCGCAGGCGCGGATCGCGGAGGCGCTCCGGGAGCACGAGGTCGACGCGGTCATCCACTTCGCCGCCCGCAAGCAGGTCGGTGAGTCCGTGGCCCGGCCGGTCTACTACTACCAGCAGAACGTCACAGGCCTGGCGAACGTCATCGCGGCGATGGAGGACGTCGGTGTCGAGCGCCTCGTCTTCTCCTCCTCGGCCGCCACGTACGGTATGCCGGCCGTCTCGGTCGTCGACGAGAAGCTCCACAGCGAGCCGATCAACCCCTACGGCGAGACCAAGCTCATCGGCGAGTGGCTCGGCCGCGCCGCCTCCCGAGCCTGGGGTCTGCGCTTCGTCGCGCTGCGCTACTTCAACGTCGCGGGATCGGGCTGGGACGACCTGGGGGACCCGGCCGTCCTCAACCTCGTCCCGATGGTGCTCGACCGGATCGAGCGGGGCGAGTCCCCGAAGATCTTCGGTGCCGACTACCCGACCCCGGACGGCACGTGCATCCGCGACTACATCCACGTCCTCGACCTCGCGAAGGCGCACATCGCCGCGCTCGAGTACCTCGACGGCACCGAGCGCCCGTTCGACGTCTTCAACGTCGGCACCGGGACGGGCTCGTCGGTCAAGGAGGTCCTCGACGGGCTGGCCCGCGTGAGCGGCCTGACGATCGACCCCGAGATCCTCGAGCGCCGTGCAGGAGACCCGCCCCAGCTCGTCGGCTCTCCCGAGCGGATCAACACGGTCCTCGGCTGGCACGCCGACGCGGGGCTCGACGAGATCCTGCAGTCCGCCTGGGACGCATGGCAGGCGGGTCCCCGCCGCATCGACGTCTGACCGTGTGAGCGAGGAGCACCAGTGAGCGAGCGGTGAGCCGGTGAGCGAGGACGTCGGCCTCCACGGGCTGCTGCGCCACGCCGCGTCCGGTGCGAGCCTCGAGGTCCCGCGCGGCTGGCGCGTCGTCGAGGACGTCGGCGCGGTCACGTGCGAGGCCCCGTCGGGTCGCGCGGACGTCACGGGGCGCGTCGTCGCGGCGCGGATCAGCATCGAGATGATCGAGCGCCACGGGCTGGTCCCGCTCCGGCAGGTGGACGTGGTCGTGCGTGACCTCGTGGCCGACGCGCTCGCCGACCACCCGCACGCCTGGCTCCTCGACTGCGTGCCGTGGCCGGTCCCGTGGGACGACCGGGCGCCGGCGGCCCGGCCGTCGCCCGAGGGCGTCCGGGTGGACGTCGCGCACCATGACATGTCGACCCCGCTCGTGGTCTCGACCGTCCTCGTGGCGCTCGACGCCGGCCTGCTCCGGGTGACCGCGTCGCTCCCGGTCGCGCACCAGCGCGCGCTGGGTGCCGCGGTGGACGACGCGCTCGACTCCCTGCGGCTCGCCGCAGGTGCCCCGGCCACCGAGGCGCCGTCCACCGGGAGCCTGTCGCTCGTCAAGGCGTCGTTCACGGAGGCGTCGGCGAGCACGACGGCGCGCGATATGGCGGACGTCCCGCTCGCGTACTCCTCGCCGCGCACATGGATGACCGCGGACGCGCTCGAGGTGTTCGTCACCGGCTCCCACAAGATCGCAGCGCGCTGGCGCCCCGAGCCGCTCGCCGCGGGACTGATCGACGCGAGGGGCGTCGCGACGCCCCTCGGTGGCTTCGTCCGGCGCGCGGTCTCGCGCCCGGACGCCCGGGCGGCGCTCACGGTGTACCCGGTCGAGCTCGGGCTGCAGGCCGACGCGCGGGGTGCCACGGAGGTCCTCGCGGCGATGACGGTCGACAGGCTCGACGGCTATGCCGTGCTCCGTGCCACGCCGCCGCCGGTGCGGACACCGGCCACGCCGTTCCCGGTGCTGGACCACGTGAGTCTCGAGGTCGTCGACGTCGCTGCTGCGCCGGCGCGCGCGGCTGCATGGCTCGGCGTCGGGCCGGGACGCGCGGCCGAGCTCCCCGACGGCACCCTCGCCGTGCTCGGGACCGCCCGGTCCGCGGCACCCGGCGTGCGCGCCGAGCACGCGGGCGTGATCGTCTCCGCGCTCCCCGGGCCACGGCAGGTGTGGGTCCGCCTGCTCGACGCGCTGGGCTGACGGTGTCGCCCGCTACCGCATGAACCTGTTCACAGCCCAGTACGCGGCGAGACCCACGGCGAAGCCGGCGAGGATGAAGAGCCTCTCGGCGCGCGCGAGGGAGATGGCGAGCCCTGCCGCGGTGGCCACGACGAGCAGCGCACCACCCAGGAACCAGTTGGCCTGCTGACGTCGTACGTCGTCCTCGTTCACCTTCCCAGGGTGAGCCCGGCGCGCCGACGGGTCAAAGCGAGTGCCTCAGCTCGTGCGGTCCAGCGTGAACGATGCGAGCCCGCCGGTGTTCGTGATGACGTAGTGCTCGGCCGTGATGTCGCCGGCGACCGCCTCGCCTGCCGGACCGGGGGCGAGGCTCTCCCCGTCGACGGTCGCCGCCCCGAAGCCTCCGGAGAACGTCACCTGTGCTGCCGCGTCCGCAGGCAGGTGCACGGAGAACTCGGACAGTCCGCCGGACTGGGTGATCGCGACCTCGGACTCGGGCTCGGGGAGCGCGAGGTCGAACGTGGCGACGCCGGTCTGCAGGTCGATCGACCCCACGCGGGCGTCCGCGAGGTCGGCGGTGAGGGTGTTGGCACCCCCGCTGAGGTCGAGGTGCCAGAGCACGTCGGGGTCGAGGTAGACGGTCACCTCGCTCTCCGTGGCACCGTCGCTGAAGGCGAAGTCGAGCTCGAACCGTCCGGGGGCCGTCTCGGTGGCGACGGGCTCGAGCTCGGCGGTCTCCGACTCGGCGCGGAAGAGCTGGCCGTCCGTCTCACCGGTCACGAGCGTGAGCGCGTAGGCGCCGCCGGTGATCTCCAGCGTGGCCTCGGTGACGTCGTCCGCCGATCCCGCACCGGAGGCGGGCTCGTCGGCGGAGCACGCCGTGAGGGCCAGGGCGCCACCGAGAGCGACGGCGGTCAGTGTGCGCAGGCGCGCTGGGCGCGGGTGAGTCAGCATGGCGACGACCGTACGGGGACAGCGGGTGAAGACCAAGCCCTCATGAGCTCCTAATCGATTCACCCTGCGCTGACCTGGGCTCGGGAACCGCGCGGCAGGCGCGCTCGTTGTGCACGACGACGCCCAGCGACGGTCGGATAGTTCTCCCCATGATCCGGAGGGCATCTACCCATCCCTGCGAGGGCCTGGCGCGTTATAGTCGGGCCGTTGCCTCATCGCAACGGACCATCGAAACCGGCGGGAGTGCACGCTCTCGTCCTGAGCCTATGGAGAACTCGTGGGAGTCAGTCTTACCAAGGGCGGAAACGTCTCGCTCACCAAAGAGGCGCCGGGCCTGACCGCCGTCACGATCGGCCTCGGATGGGACATCCGCTCCACGACCGGAGCCGACTTCGACCTCGATGCCAGCGCGATCCTCGCGGGCACGAACGGGCGAGTCATCTCCGACGGTCACTTCGTCTTCTTCAACAACCTCACCAGCGTGGACGGATCCGTCCAGCACACCGGTGACAACACGACCGGTGAGGGCGACGGCGACGACGAGGCGATCAACGTCAACCTCGCAGCCGTCCCGGCCGAGGTCGACAAGATCGTCTTCCCCGTGTCGATCTACGACGCGGCCACGCGCCAGCAGAGCTTCGGCCAGGTCCGCAACGCGTTCATCCGCGTGGTCAACCAGGCCGGCGGCGCCGAGCTCGCGCGCTACGACCTCAGCGAGGACGCCTCGACCGAGACCGCCATGGTCTTCGGCGAGCTCTACCGCAACGGCGCAGAGTGGAAGTTCCGCGCTGTGGGCCAGGGCTACGCCGAGGGCCTCGCGGGCATCGCCCGCGACTTCGGCGTGAACGTCTGACCAGCGTCGCACCGTGATCGACGGCCCGGGGGAAGAACGACCACCCCTGGGCCGTCGCGCTGTACTCCTCGTTGCCGCCCCGCACCGGCTCGGCATCACCTAGACAAGGAACCGCATGTTTCTCCGCACCTTCGGCTGGTCGCTCGGCGTCACCGTCGTCTCCCTCATCGCCGCTTTCCTGTACGGCGGCTGGACCGCCTTCGTCCTGTGCGTGATCCTCGGTGTCCTTGAGGTCTCGCTCTCCTTCGACAACGCCGTGGTCAACGCCAAGATCCTCGAGAAGATGTCTGCCTACTGGCAGAAGATCTTCCTCACGATCGGCATCCTCATCGCCGTCTTCGGCATGCGGCTCATCTTCCCGCTCGTCATCGTCAGCATCACGGCGGACATGGGCCCCATCGAGGCGCTCCAGCTCGCGATGGAGAAGGGCGACCCCGACGTCGTCGGCACGTACGGCTACCAGCTCAACGAGGCGCACCCGCAGATCGCCGCCTTCGGCGGCATGTTCCTGCTCATGCTCTTCCTCGACTTCATCTTCGAAGAGCGCGAGATCAGCTGGCTCTCCTGGCTCGAGCGTCCGCTCGCCCGCGCGGGCAAGCTCGAGAACCTCTCCGTCGTCGTCGGCACGGTCCTCCTGCTCCTCACTGCAGAGCTCCTCGCCGAGGACCCGCACATCGTGCTCCTCTCCGGGGTGCTCGGCATGGTCACCTACCTCGCGGTCAACGGGCTCGGCAGCCTCTTCACGGTGCCGGGCGAGGGTGACGAGAGCATCACCGACGAGGTCGCCAAGAGGTCGGGCGGCCCGACCGAGCTGGCGAAGGCCACCGGCAAGGCCGGATTCTTCCTCTTCCTCTACCTCGAGGTTCTCGACGCGTCGTTCTCCTTCGACGGTGTCATCGGTGCGTTCGCCATCACGTCCGACCCCGTGATCATCGCTCTCGGGCTCGGCTTCATCGGTGCGATGTTCGTCCGGTCGATCACGATCTTCCTCGTGAAGAAGGGGACGCTCGCCGAGTACGTCTTCCTCGAGCACGGTGCCCACTGGGCCATCGGTGCGCTCGCGGCGATCCTCCTGCTCTCGATCAAGGTCCACGTCAACGAGATCGTCACCGGTCTGGTCGGAGTCGTGTTCATCGGGGCGGCCTTCGCCTCCTCGTTGCGTCACCGCAGGATCCACGGCCTCGACACGAAGGACGAGCCCGACGAGGCCCTGCCGCCAGGCCCGGGCAAGGAGTCCGTCGAGGTCTGACGCACTCCGGCGTCGAGGACGACCACCGCTGCACAAGAGCTCGAGGAGATCGCATGGGGATCGACTACACGAGGCCGAGCAAGGCCGCCGCGTCCGCGGACCCGACGGGTGCGCCCGTCTCGCTGTCGAAGATCACCCTGACCAAGGCGGCACCGCAGGTCTCCCTCGCCAAGCGTGGCGAGGGAGGCGGCGTCGTCCGCGTGAACCTCAACTGGGACACGCAGGGTGGCGGCAAGGGCGGGTTCTTCAGCAAGCTCATGACCGCGCCGGTCGATCTCGACCTCGGGTGCCTCTACGAGCTGAGCGACGGTGACGGCGGAGTCGTCCAGGCGCTCGGCGGGGCTTTCGAGGCCGTGAGCGGGTCAGGCTCACGGATCGTGTGGCTCGACGGCGACGACCGGTCCGGAGCGGCGAAGGGCGGCGAGAACCTCTACGTCGACCTCCAGCACGTCGGGCAGATCCGCAGGATCCTCGTGTTCGCCACGATCTACTCCGGGGCCGCGAGCTGGGCCGCCGTCAACGGAGTCGTCACGCTCTACCCTCCGTCGGGACCAGAGATCGAGGTCCGGCTCGACGACGCCGACCCCAAGGCGCGCCTGTGCGCGATCGCGCTCATCGAGAACGGCCCGTCGGGCCTCCAGGTCCGACGCGAGGTGCGCTACGTCCAGGGCAACCAGCAGACGCTCGACGAGGCGTACGGCTGGGGCCTGACCTGGACCCGCGGCCGCAAATGACCTCAGCACGCACCACCAGGACGCCTGGTCACCGGGCGACGTCGAAAGGACCCACCGCATGTCAGTGAACCTCTCCAAGGGGCAGAAGCTCTCTCTCACGAAGTCCAGCGGGGCGACGCTCACGCGGGTCCGCATGGGCCTCGGGTGGGACGCGATGAAGAAGAAGGGGTTCTTCGGCAAGAAGGACCAGGAGATCGACCTCGACGCGTCGGGCCTCATGTTCGACTCGGCCAAGAACCTCGTCGACGTCGTGTGGTTCAACCAGCTCTCGAGCCGGGACGGTGCCGTGCTGCACACCGGCGACAACCGGACAGGTGCCGGTGACGGCGACGACGAGTCGATCATCGTCGACCTCACCCGTGTGCCGTCGACGGTGACGACCCTCGTGTTCACGGTGAACTCGTTCACCGGGCAGGACTTCACGCAGATCGAGAGCGCGTTCTGCCGTCTGATCGACGAGTCGGACAACAGCGAGATCGCCCGCTACGACCTCTCAGGCTCGGGCACGCACAATGCCCAGATCATGGCCAAGGTGACCCGTGAGGGGGCCGGGTGGGCGATGACCGCCATCGGCGCCGCTGCGACCGGTCGGACGTTCGACCAGCTCCTGCCCGCTGTCGTCCCCCACCTCTAGGGGCACCGCGGTCCGGACGGGCCGTCCCCGTGCCTGGTGCATGGTGCCCGGAGGAGCGGGTCAGTAGCTCCCGCTGGACACGTACTGCGCTGAGGGTCCGACCATCGCCTTGACGGTCTTGCCGTCGTGGAACTCGCCGATCCCTTCCATCTCCCACACGCCGTCCGCACCGCGGCGGATGACGCACATGAAGACCCCGGTGCTCGGCTTGGAGTCGGTGAGGTCGAAACGTACGAGCTCGGCGCCCGTGGTGCTGTCGAGCAGACGGCAGTAGGCGTTCTTCACGTCCGTGAACTTGTGGCCCGCGAACGAGTTGATGGTGAAGACCACCGCCGCCACCCCCTTCGGCAGGGCCGAGAGGTCCACCTGGATGATCTCGTCGTCACCGTCGCCCTGACCTGTGAGGTTGTCGCCCATGTGGCGGATGGCACCACCACACGCCTTCTTGCTCATGAACCACGCCTTGTCGATGTCCTTGCCGTTCGGGCCGAGGACGATGGCGGACGCATCGAGGTCGATGTTCGACCCGCCCTGCGCCGGATCCCAGCCGAGGCCCAGCTGGACACGGGAGAGGGCCG
>NZ_JBDYKL010000057.1:0-11426 GCF_040012415.1 Sanguibacter sp. 25GB23B1 | reverse complement strand
GCGATCTCCGTCGTGCCGGTGCTCGTCGTCTACCTCGTGTTCCAGAAGCGGTTCGTCGCAGGAGCGGCCAGCGCCGCGGTGAAGGGATGACTGCCGTGACACACGACAGCGAGCACACGCACGTCGAGAAGGACACCTACCTCGCGAAGCTCGGGGACGCCGAGGCGCGGCCCGAGGCCGTCGTCCGGGGGCCCGGGTACCGCATCACGGTCCTCACGAGCCGGCTCGTCCGCCTCGAGCGGCACCCCGACGAGGCGTTCACCGACCTGCCCACGCAGACCGTGCAGCACCGTGCGTTCGACGTGCCGGACTTCACCGTCGAGCGCCAGGACGACGGGCTCGACCTGTGGACCGAGCACCTGCACGTCAGCTACGACGGCGGGCCGTTCACGCCGGGCGGCCTGTCCGTCACGCTGCGGCACCGGGCCCAGTCCGCGCACACGACGACGTGGCGGTTCGGGGACGACCTCTCCCCCGACGCACCCGGGACGGGCAACCTCGGCGGCACGGCCCGCACCCTCGACGAGGTCGACGGCGCGTGCTCGCTCGAGCCCGGCCTCCTCGCGACGTACGGGTACTCGGTCGTCGACGACTCCCGCACCGCGCTGCTCACCCCGGACGGGCAGGTCCGGCCGCGCCCGACCGGCGGCCACGACCTCTACGTCTTCGGCTACGGGCTCGACCACCGCGCCGCGCTGGCGGACTTCTTCCGCCTCACCGGACCCAACCCGCTCGTCCCCCGCTTCGCGCTCGGCAACTGGTGGAGCCGGTTCCACCGCTACTCCGCGGACGACTACCTCGAGCTCGTGGACCGTTTCGCGACCGACGGCCTGCCGTTCTCGGTCGCGGTGCTCGACATGGACTGGCACCTCGTCGACATCGACCCCACCCTCGGCAGCGGGTGGACCGGCTACACGTGGAACCCCGAGCTCTTCCCCGACCCCGGAGCGTTCCTCGCCGCGCTGCACGAGCGCGGGCTCGCCGTCAGCCTCAACGTGCACCCGGCCGACGGCGTCCGACGCCACGAGGACGCGTACGCCGACATGGCCCGGGACCTCGGCCGCGACCCAAGCGACGGCCTCGAGATCGCCTTCGACATCACCTCGCCGGCGTTCGTCGACTCCTACCTCGCTCGGCTGCACCACCCCCACGAGGCGCTCGGCGTCGACTTCTGGTGGCTCGACTGGCAGTCCGGCGGCTCCACCAAGGTCCCCGGCATCGACCCCCTGTGGATGCTCAACCACCTCCACTACCTCGACTCCGGGCGCGACGGCCGGCGGCCGCTCACGTTCTCGCGCTACGCCGGCGTGGGCTCGCACCGCTACCCGGTGGGGTTCTCCGGCGACACGATCGTCAGCTGGGCGAGCCTCGACTTCCAGCCGTACTTCACCGCGACCGCCGCGAACATCGGCTACCACTGGTGGAGCCACGACATCGGCGGGCACATGCACGGGATCAAGGACGACGAGCTGGCGACCCGGTGGGTGCAGCTCGGCGTCTTCTCCCCGGTCAACCGCCTGCACTCGTCGAGCAGCCCGTTCAACTCCAAGGAGCCGTGGCGCTTCGACCGGGAGGCCGAGCGCATCATGGGCCGCTACCTCCGGCTGCGGCACGAGCTCGTGCCGTACCTCTACACCGCGGCCTGGGCCTCGCACGCCGACGGCGTGGGCGTCTGCCGACCGATGTACCACGACCACCCGAGGGCCCCGGAGGCCTACCAGGTGCCGAACCAGTACCTCCTCGGTCCGGACCTCGTCGTCGCACCGATCACCGAGCCGGCCGACACGCAGACCGGCCTCGCGGCCGTGCACGTGTGGTTGCCCGAGGGCTCGTGGGTCGACGTGGTCTCCGGGCTGCGCTACGAGGGCGGTCGCACGCTCCTCCTCCACCGGGGCCTCGAGGAGATCCCCGTCCTGGCACGGGCCGGGGCGGTGCTGCCGCTCGCGGCCGACCCGGCCGCAGACGTGAGCGCGCTCGCTCCGGCCCTCGCCGTCCGGCTCGTCCCCGGCGCCGACGGGCACGCTCTCCTCCACGAGGACGACGGCGCCGCAGACGTCGCGCTCGCCGACCGGCACGAGACGACCTTCACGCTCACGTGGCGATCGACCGGCGCGGGCACGGCGGACGCCACCCTGCGCATCGACCCGCCGCGGGGCACCGGCGCTCCGACGCACCGGGCGATCGTGCTCGACGTGGCGGGTGCGTCGTCGGTCGGGCACGTGACGGTCCGGGGAGGCGCGGGCATACCGGACGATCCCGCGACGTCCGTGGCGCACAAACCGTCCCCGAGCGGGCTCGGGGCCGCCGTCCGGCTCGACCTCGGCACCCTCGACCTGACGGCCGGCGCCGAGGTCGAGCTCACGGGCGTCCGCCTGCCCGTCCTCGACGCGGGAGCGGCCGTCTTCGACGTGCTCGACCGCGCGCAAGTCGCGTTCGGCATCAAGGAGTCGGCCTACGCCACCGTCCGGCACCTGCACGGCCGGGCCCGGGTCGAGGCGCTGCACGCCCTGGACCTGCCCGGCAACCTGTTCGGCGCTCTCCTCGAGAGGCTGCCGGACGACCCGCTGTGACGGGCTGCCCACGACGCGGCGCGACCGCGGGTGCTGAGCGAGCACCGCAGCCGCGGGTGCTGCGCGAGGCCTCAGCGCCCGCTCGACCCGTCCCGCGAGGTGCGCCCGGCCAGGCCGGTCAACCAGGTGACGAGCATGACGGCCGCGACCGCCGCGGCCGCCGCGATGCCCCAGCGCGCCAGCATCGGCAGGTCGGTCAGGGCGTCGACGGCGATGTTCGTCGCCACGGCCGCCACCACGGAGACCACGAGGAGGAGGGTGGGGTTCGGGCTGGCGCTGCGTGCTGGCTGAGGCGTGGGGCCGGTCACGGTTCCTCCAGATGGACGACAGGTGCGATCGAGCGCCCAGGATAGTCGGCCCCTGCACCGGTTCGCAGCGACCAGGTCCGGTGCCCCCTTGACCCCGACGCTACGTCATGGTTCTTACTGGGGCGCATGAAGCTCATCCCCGTCGCGTACCTGTCGTCGTACCTCCTGTCGCTGCTCGGCAACTCGATCGCCGCCGTCGCCCTCCCGCTCATCGTCCTGCAGGTCACCGGCAGCGCGCTGGACGCGGGGGTGGTCGCCGGGGCGACGGCGATCCCTGCCGTGCTCGCCGGGTTGTTCATGGGTGTCGTCATCGACCGGATCAACCGCCGCACGTCCTCGGTCGTCACCGATCTCGTCTCCGCCGCGTCGATCGCAGCGCTACCGATCGTCGACATGGTCTCGGGGCTGACCCTCGGCTGGTTCGTCCTGCTCGGCATCATCGGATCCCTGGGCGACGTGCCCGGCCAGACCGCCAGGGACGCCCTGCTCCCCGCGATCGTGCGGCACGGCGGGATGACCGCGGAGCGGCTCATCGGCCTCCGGGAGGTCCTCGGCGCCGTCGCGCTCCTGCTCGGGCCGGCCGCGGCCGGGACGCTCATGGTGCTCTTCGACGGGTCGACGGTGCTGTGGATCACCGCTGCCACCTCCCTGGGCGCCGCACTGCTCACGCTGCTCCTCCCGCACCACGTCGGCACGATCGTCGGCACGGACGGGTCCGTGGCGACCCCGAGCGGGACGGGGTGGACGCAGCTCCGCGAGGGGTGGCGGTCCCTCCTGCGCAGCCCGTTCCTCGTCGCGACGACGGTGCTCAGCCTCGCGTCGGTCGTCGTGCTCGCCGCGCTGCAGGGGCTGGTCCTGCCGGTCTACTTCACACTCGAGGAGCAGCCCGGGATGCTCGGCTTCGTCCTCACCGCCCTCGCCGCGGGGATGCTGGTCGGGGGCACGATCTACGCCGTCGCAGGCGCACGGGGGCGACGACGGGTGTGGTTCCTCACGGGGCTCCTCGGCAGCACGGTCGGCTTCGCCCTCGTCGCCGCCCTGTTCTCCGTGTGGGTCGTCCTCGGGGGCGCCTTCGTCGTGGGACTGTCCACCGGGCTGTTCAGCAGCCTCGTCGGCGTGCTCATGAACGAGCGCATCCCCGAGCAGATGCGTGGACGGATCATGGGGACGCAGAACGCGATCCTCACTGCTGGCCCACCCGCGGGGATCGTCGTCGCCGCGGTGATCACCGAGTACTCCGGGGTCTCCACGGCGGCGGTCGCGGTCGCGGGAGTCTGGCTCGTCGCTCTCGCGGTCGGCCTCTTCGCGCGGTCGCTGCGTACCCTGGAACTCGTGCCGGACCAGGCGGTGCGCGACGAGACGGTGGTGACCAGCGGTGCACAGCGGTGAGCTCGCGCGCCTCGCCGGCGTCACCGTCCGGGCGCTGCGGCACTACCACCAGGTCGGTGTGCTCCCGGAGCCGGAGCGTCGCAGCAACGGCTACCGCGACTACGACGTGCACGACCTCGTCCGCGTCCTGCGCATCAAGCGCCTGGCCGCCCTCGGTATACCGCTCGAGCGGATGCCGGAGCTCCTCGACGCCGCGTCCCCGGACTCCGGAGACCTGCTGGCCGAGCTCGACGCCGAGCTGGCCCGGCAGATCGAGCGCCTCACCCGGCAGCGCAGCCTCGTCGCGCGTCTTCGCGACCACGACGCGCCGCTCGACCTCCCGCCCGAGCTCGCCCCGTTCGCCGCGGCGCTCGCGCGTGCGGGCCTGCCGGCCGACCTGGCCAGGCTCGACCGGGACCAGGCAGTCCTCCTCGCCCACCTCACCGGCGACGACGGGATGCCCTCCCTCGCCCGGCTCTACGAACGACTCGTCGAACCCGGTCTCGTCGACGCGGTCGCCGCACTCTCCGAGCGCTTCGGCCGGCTCGGACCGGGGAGCACCGACGCGGACGTCGCCGGGCTCGTCGAGGACTTCGTGACGGCCCTCGCGCCCGTGATCGCCGACCTCTCCGCGTCGGAGCCGGCGATCGACCTCGCAGGCTCGGCGGACATCCTCGCCCAGTACACGACCGCGGTCCTCACGGAGCCGCAGCGCAGGGTGCTCACGCAGCTCGAAGCCCGACTCGACGGCGACGGGTCGCCCTAGCCCGCTCCGCAGCGACTCTGCGCGTCAGGCGACGACGGCGTCGATCGCCTCGGCGGACAGCACGTGGTCCACGGCCATGGCGCTCGCGCCGAGCACGCCGGCGGCGCGGCCGGTCTGGGAGGTGACGATGCGCAGGTGCTGAGTCGCGAGGGGCAGGGAGCGCTGGTAGACGACCTCGCGGATGCCCGCGATGAGGTGGTCGCCGGCCTCGGCGACCTGGCCGCCGACGACGATGATCGACGGGTTGAGCAGGCTCACGGCCGCCGCGAGCACGGTGCCGAGGTCCCGCCCGGCCTGCCGGACGGCCTGGCTCGCGGTGACGTCGCCGGCGCGGACGAGGGCGACCACGTCGCCGCTGCTCGTGGCCTCGATGCCGGCCTCGGAGAGCGCGCGGGCGATGGACTGGCCGCCGGCGATCGCCTCGATGCAGCCCATGTTGCCGCAGCGGCACGGGATGTCGGCGGCCCGGTGGACGGCGATGTGGCCGATGTCGCCGGCGGCTCCCTGGGCACCGCGGCGCAGGGCGCCGTCGCTGATGAGGCCTGCGCCGATGCCGGTGGCGACCTTGACGAAGAGGAGGTCGTCGACGGTGCTCCACGCGGAGCGGTGCTCCCCGAGAGCCATGATGTTCACGTCGTTGTCCACCAGGACGGGTGCGCCGAAGCGTGCGGAGAGGATGCCGGGGACGTCGACGTCGTCCCAGCCGGGCATGATCGGCGGGTTGATGGGCCGTCCGGTGGAGTGCTCGACGGGTCCGGGCAGGCCCATGCCGACGCTGGCGAGGTCGGTGAGCGGCCGGCCGGCCTCGGCGACGAGGGCGATGCCTGCCTCGGCGACCCAGTCGAGGACGGTGTCGGGACCGTCGGCGATGGAGATGGTGGCGCTGCGTTCGGCGAGGATGCGCGAGGCGAGGTCGGTCACGGCGAGGTGCACGTGGGTGGCGCCGAGGTCGATCGCGAGGACGACGCGGGAGCCGGGGTTGAACGCGAAGGTCACGGGCGGGCGGCCGCCGGAGGAGCCGGCGTCCCCGGCAGGCGCGACGAGCCCGGACGCCATGAGCTGGTCGATGCGTGCGGCGATGGTGGAGCGGGCCTGGCCGGTGACGGTGGCGAGCTCGGCGCGGGTGCGGGGCTGGCCGTCGCGCAGGAGCTGGAAGATGCGCCCGACCCCCGTGGGCTTGGTCGCGAGGCCCTGGGGGTCGATCTTCACGGTGGTCACGGTGCCTGCTTCCCTCTCGCCGGGGCGCCCGGCTGTGCGACCAACTTTTGATCGTCCGGTGACAAAAGATACTCCTCCTGGCCCACGACCCCGACCGGAGGGCGGGCGAAATGCCGGGTGATCAGTCGTCCACCGTGTGCTATGGCGCTACTTGCGGCGGACTGGATTCAACTTCTGCTGAACAAAATGCAGAAGTGGGATACGTTCGACACACCACGGGCAACGACGCCCGGCCGGATCGAAGGAGACCGACGTGGCCAGACCGATCACCCTCTTCACCGGCCAGTGGGCCGACCTCCCGTTCGAGGAGGTCGCCCGGCTCGCCTCCGGATGGGGGTACGACGGCCTCGAGATCGCCTGCTGGGGCGACCACCTCGACCCGTGGCGAGCGGCGGAGGACGACGCCTACGTCCAGGACCGCCTCGACATCCTCGAGCGGTACGGGCTCCAGGTCCACGCGATCTCGAACCACCTCAAGGGCCAGGCCGTCTGCGACGACCCGATCGACCAGCGTCACCGCGACATCCTCCCCGACCGCATCTGGGGCGACGGCGACGCCGAAGGGGTCCGGCAGCGCGCCGCCGAGGAGATGACGATGACCGCGCGGGCGGCCGCGCGACTTGGCGTCTCGACCGTCATCGGCTTCACCGGCTCGTCGATCTGGAAGTACGTCGCGATGTTCCCGCCGGCGTCCCAGGAGATGGTCGACGCGGGCTACCAGGACTTCGCCGACCGCTGGAACCCGATCCTCGACGTGTTCGACGAGGTGGGCGTCCGCTTCGCCCACGAGGTCCACCCGAGCGAGATCGCCTACGACTACTGGACGACCGTCCGGACCCTCGAGGCCATCGCGCACCGCCCGGCATTCGGCCTCAACTGGGACCCGAGCCACATGGTGTGGCAGGACCTCGACCCCGTGAGCTTCCTCTGGGACTTCCAGGACCGGATCTACCACGTGGACTGCAAGGACACGAAGAAGCGGATGACGAACGGGCGCAACGGCCGGCTCGGCTCGCACCTCGCCTGGGCGGACCCGCGCCGCGGCTGGGACTTCGTCTCGACCGGGCACGGCGACGTGCCGTGGGAGGACGCGTTCCGGATGCTCAACACCATCGGCTACGACGGCCCGATCTCGGTGGAGTGGGAGGACGCGGGGATGGACCGGCTCGTCGGCGCCCCCGAGGCGCTCGCCTTCGTGCGGGCGAACGCGTTCGAGGCGCCGACGGCGGCGTTCGACGCGGCGTTCTCCACGCGCGACTGACGCGGCGGGGCGGGGACGGCGACCCGGTCCCGGTGGCCACGGCTTTTCATCGAACTGATTAGAGATCTGCTGACGAGTTCTCTACTTATGATTGACAGTCGACACAAGTACCGTTAGGTTCCACAGCATGGTCAACGACGACCCCCGCCCCGCCCCTCGCCCGCTCCTCCAGATGCGCGGGATCGTGAAGCTGTTCCCCGGCGCACGTGCCCTCGACGGAGTCGACCTCGACGTCCTGCCCGGAGAGGTCCACTGCCTCCTCGGCCAGAACGGCGCCGGCAAGTCCACACTCATCAAGGTCCTCGCCGGAGCCCACCAGCCCGACGAGGGGCAGATCCTCGTCGACGACGAGCCCGTCACCATCCCCCACCCGGTCGCCGCCCTGAAGATCGGCATCGCGACCATGTACCAGGAGCTCGACGTCGTCGACGGCCTGAGCGTCGCGGAGAACATCTACCTCGGCCACGAGCTCGCGACCGCCGGGTTCTCCCAACGACGCGAGGTCACCCGCCGCACGCAAGAGATCCTCACCCGCCTCGGCCACCCCGAGATCTCCCCGAACCGCGAGGTCGGCCGGCTCTCCGCAGCGGGCAAGCAGATCGTCTCCATGGCCCGGGCGCTGTCCCACGACGCCCGCGTCATCGTCATGGACGAGCCGTCCGCCGTGCTCGACTCCGAAGAGGTCGCCAACCTCTTCCGCGTGGTGCGGGAGCTCACCGCCCAGGGAGTCGCGATCGTCTACATCTCCCACCGCCTCGAGGAGATCCGCCAGATCGGCGACCGCATCACCGTCCTCAAGGACGGCCGCACCGTCGGCACCAACCTCCAGGTGGCCGACACCTCGAAGAACGACCTCATCCACCTCATGACCGGCCGCGAGGTCGACTACGCCTTCGTCCCCCGCCCCGCACCCGCCCCCGACGCCGAGGTCCTCCTCGACGTCCGCGGGCTCAGCCTCACCGGCTCGTTCCAGGACGTCGACCTCCAGATCCGCGCCGGGGAGGTCGTCGGCCTCGCCGGGCTCGTCGGCTCCGGCCGCTCGGAGATCCTCGAGGCCGTCTACGGCGCGCGGCGCGCGACCGCCGGCAGCGTCACCGTCGGCGGCGCCACCCTCCGCCGCGGCTCCGTCGCCGCCGCCGTGAGCGCCGGCATCGGGCTCTGCCCCGAGGAGCGCAAGAGCCAGGGCCTCCTGCTCGACGAGCCCGTCTACCGCAACATCACGCTCTCCACCTTCGGCCGCTTCGCCCGCGGGGCATTCCTCGACGAGACGGCCGAGCGCGCCGCCGCCGACGAGCAGATCCGCTCCCTCGACCTGCGCCCCGCCGACGGCGAGCGCACCGCCCGGACCCTCTCCGGCGGCAACCAGCAGAAGGCGCTGCTCGGCCGGTGGCTCGTCCACGGCTGCCGGATCCTCCTGCTCGACGAACCCACCCGCGGCGTCGACATCGGCGCCCGTTCCGAGATCTACGCCCTCGTATCCAGCCTCGCCGCGTCCGGCGCAGCCGTCCTCGTCGTCTCCAGCGAGATCGAAGAGGTCCTCGGGATGTCCGACCGAGTCCTCGTCATCTCCGAGGGACGCGTCGTCCACGAAGGCCCCGCCGCAGAGATCGACGAGCACGCCGTGCTCGACCTCGTCATGGAAGGAAGTGCCGCGTGAGCGAGCAGAAGACCACCCCCGCGGTCGCGTCGGACGGATCGTCCGAGATCGCGCGCAAGGGGGCTGCCCGCGCCGGGAGCGGCGGTCGCCGCACCCTCTTCGCCGGCCCCGCCGGGCGCACCATCGGCCTCGTCCTCGCCCTCGCGATCCTCTGCATCGTCGGGTACATCACCGCCGGAGAGCGCTTCGCGAGCTTGAACAACCTCATGACGATCCTCCAGCTCGCCGCCGTCATCGGCGTCCTGAGCATCGGCATGACCTTCGTCATCACGGGCGGCGGCATCGACCTGTCGGTCGGCTCCGTCCTCGGGCTCGCGACCGTGTGGTCCACGACCCTGGCGACGCAGTCGATGGCGCAGGACACCCACTGGATCGTCATCGTCGGGGTCGCCCTCGCCGTCGGCACCGTCTGCGGGCTCATCAACGGGGTGCTCATCGCCTACGGCGGGGTGGTCGCGTTCATGGCGACGCTCGCCATGCTGGTCGGCGCCCGCGGCCTCGCCGAGATGATCGCCAACCGACGGACGCAGGTCGTCACCGTCCAGCCCTTCCTCGACGTCTTCCGGGCCGACGTCCTCGGCGTCCCCGTCATCGTGTGGATGTTCGCCCTCGTCTCGGTGGCCGGGTGGGTCCTGCTCAACCGCACCACCTTCGGGCGCCGGACGCTCGCCGTCGGCGGCAACCCCGAGGCCGCGCGCCTCGCCGGCATCAAGGTCCGCCGGCACTCGATGTACCTCTACGGGATCGCCGGGCTCACCGCGGGGATCGCCGCCGTGATGATGCTCGCCCGCACCACGGCCGGGTCCTCGACCAACGGCTCGCTCTACGAGCTCGAGGCCATCGCCGCCGTCGTCGTCGGCGGGACGCTCCTCGCAGGCGGGCGCGGCACCATCGTCGGCACCGTGCTCGGCGTCCTCATCTTCACCACGCTCACGAACGTCTTCACGCAGAACAACATCTCCAGCTCCGCACAGGCGGTGGTCAAGGGCGTCATCATCGTCGCCGCCGTCCTGCTCCAGCAGCGCTTCGCCTCACGCAGCCACACCTAGCGCCGCCACCGCCGCTCCACCTGCAGCCGCAACCCCTTTCGAGCTCACCCACCCACCCCGCCGTCCCCGGACCGAGTCACAGGAGATTCCCATGTCCGCACGTCTGTCCACACGCCGCACCCTCCGCCAGCGCATGACCCTCCTCACCGTCACGGCAGCAGCGTCCGCGCTGCTCGTCACCGGTTGCACCTCGAACACCCCGGAGGACGACGACGCGGGCGCCGACCCCGGCACCATGTCGGACAACGACGCCACCGGTGACACCGTCGTCATCGGCTTCTCCGCCCCTGCGGCCGACCACGGCTGGATGGCCGCCATCTCGTCGGCGGCCGTCGACGAGGCCGAGCTGCACGAGGACATCGACCTGCGCGTCGCCGAGGGCACCAACGACGTCAACCAGCAGATCAGCCAGATCGAGACCTTCATCAACGACGGCGTCGACGCGATCGTCATGCTCCCCTACGACGGTGCGGCACTCACGCAGGTCGCCATCGAGGCGATGGAGGCCGGCATCGTCGTCATCAACGTCGACCGCGAGTTCACGTCACCGTTCGCCGCCCGGGCCACCGTCCTCGGCGACAACTACGGCATGGGCGTCAGCGCCGGGACGTACATCTGCGAGCAGCTCGGGGACAACCCCGACGCCGTCGTCGCCGAGATCGCCGGCATCGACTCCCTGCCCCTCACGCAGGACCGCAGCCAGGGCTTCACCGACGCGCTCTCCGACTGCGGGCTCGACGTGGACAACCGCGTCGCCGCCGACTTCACCGTCCAGGGCGGCGAGCAGGCGGCCGCGAACCTCCTCCAGGCCGCGCCCCAGATCGACGCCATCTGGAACCACGACGACGACCAGGGCGTCGGCGTCCTCGCCGCGATCGAGAACGCCGGCCGTGACGAGTTCTTCATGGTCGGCGGCGCCGGCTCCGCCAACGTCATGCGGTCCATCCAGGCGGGCGACACCGTCATCCAGGCGACCGTCATCTACCCCGCGACCCAGGCCGCGGACGGCATCAACCTGGCCCGCCTCATCGTCCAGGACCGCTCCATGGGCGACCTGACCTCGCTCAGCATCCCCCGGACCGTCCAGCTCTACGCGCCCGTCGTGACGGCGGACAACGTCGACGAGTACCTGTCCACCGCGTTCGAGTCCTGATCGCGATCCCACCGCGATCGCTCACCGCCCGGTCGGCCGTCGGCCGGACGCAGCACCGGGGGGGGGGGGGGGGGGG
>NZ_JBDYKL010000056.1:0-12717 GCF_040012415.1 Sanguibacter sp. 25GB23B1 | reverse complement strand
GCCCCGCCGACCTCGGGCATCTGTTGCGACCTCGGGCCGTCAACCGCCCGAGCTCGAGACGGATGCCCGAGCTCGGCGAGCCGACGCCGGCCGAAGCCTGCCTACGCCGGCCGACATGCGCCGACGCGGCGGATTCGGCTCTGCGGGGTGCCTGTCATGATGGACGGGTTCCCTCGGTGCTCCGCGCCGGGTGGGACGGATGCTGGGAGGCGTGGTGGACGACGACGTGGTGTCCTCTGGTGCAGAGCAGGAGCGGTCGAGCCGTTCCCCGGGTGGCGACGGGGTCCCGGATCGCGCAGGTCCGGATCTCGCTGCCGACCTCAGCCGCCTCGCCCGCAGCCTGGAGGACGAGGACGGGCTCGACGCCACCCTGGACGCGATCGTCCATGCGGCCGTGGTGTCGGTCCCCGGGGCGGAGCACGCGAGCATCTCGATGGTGCGCGGCCGACGCGAGGTCACGTCGCGCGCGGTGACGAGCGACCTCGCCCGCAAGAACGACCGCGCGCAGTACGACGCGGGCGAGGGCCCGTGCCTCGAGTCGCTCTTCGAGCGTCGGACGGTCACTGTGCCGGACATGGCGGCCGAGTCCCGCTGGCCGGTGTTCAGCGAGCGGTCGAGCGGGCTCGGGGTGGCCAGCATGCTCAGCGTCCAGCTCTTCGTCGCGGGTGACGACCTCGGTGCGCTCAACCTCCTGAGCACCCGGCCGCACGCCTTCGACGAGGGCTCTGAGCACATCGCGCTCCTCTTCGCGTCGCACGCAGCGGTCGCGATCGTCGGCGCCGAGCAGGAGGAGCAGCTGCTCGACACGCTCGCCCAGCGTGACGTCATCGGCCAGGCCATGGGGGTGCTCATGGAGCGGTACGGCGTCACGTCGTCGCGTGCGTTCGGGCTGCTGACGCGGGTCAGCCAGCGCAACAACGTCCGTCTGTTCGAGCTCGCGGGGGAGATCGTCGCTCGTCCCGGCGAAGGGCGGCCCAGCAGGAGCGCGGAGGAGGACCCCGACGTGGACCCGTTGGACGAGGTTCCCGACCGGCCCTTCGGCTGAGGTTCCCGGCGCTTGGGTTCCACCCTCTCCTGGAATACGCTTACCGGCATGTCTCCCAACGCCGTGAACGTACACAGTGGCCGAGTGGCCTCACCGTCGACCGAGCAGGACCTCTCCCAGGGCACGGATGCGGTCCCCTGGAACGAGGGCCTGACCGGCCTCGGTTACGGCGGTGACTACAACCCCGAGCAGTGGCCGCAGGCGACGCGTCTCGAGGACGTCGAGCTCATGGTCGAGGCCGGCGTGAACATCGTCAGCGTCGCGATCTTCGCGTGGGCCACGCTCGAACCCGCGGAGGGCGAGTACGACTTCGGCTGGCTCGACGAGACGATGGACCGGCTGCACGCCGCCGGCATCCGCGTGGCCCTCGCCACCGCGACCGCCAGCCCGCCGCCCTGGCTCACCCGCCGCCACCCCGAGATCCTCCCGCAGCTGGCGGACGGCACCGTCCTCGGGCAGGGCGGTCGCCAGTCCTACGCCGTGACCCACCCCCTCTTCCGCGAGTACGCCCTGCGCATGACGACGGTCCTCGCCGAGCGCTACAAGGACCACCCTGCGCTCGCGCTCTGGCACGTCGACAACGAGATCGGCTGCCACGTCCCGCGCGACTACTCCGACTCGGCCGCCGAGGCGTTCCGCGCGTGGCTCGCCGCGCGCTACGGCACGGTCGAAGCCCTCAACGAGGCGTGGGGGACGGCCTTCTGGTCCCAGCGCTACTCGACCTTCGACGACGTCCTGCCGCCGCGCACCGCCCCGACCTACGCGAACCCGACGCAGCAGCTCGACTTCGACCGCTTCAGCTCCGATGCGCTCCTCGGCTACTACCGCGACCTGCGCGACACCCTGCGCCGCATCACCCCGCACGTCCAGACGACGACGAACTTCATGGCGTCGACCGGCACCAAGGGCATGGACTACTTCGCGTGGTCGGGGGACCTCGACGTCGTCGCGAACGACCACTACACGGGGGCCGACAACCCCGACCGCCACGTCGAGCTCGCGTTCTCGGCCGACCTCACCCGCGGGATCGCCGGCGGCGCACCGTGGATCCTCATGGAGCACTCGACGTCCGCGGTGAACTGGCAGCCCCGCAACCGGGCGAAGGCGCCGGGGGAGATGCTGCGCAACTCGCTCGCGCACGTCGCGCGCGGCGCGGACTCGGTGATGTTCTTCCAGTGGCGCCAGTCCAAGGCCGGGGCCGAGAAGTTCCACTCCGCGATGTACCCCCACGCGGGTCGCGACACCGACGTGTGGCGCAACACCGTCGAGCTCGGCGACGCCCTGAAGAGGCTCGCGCCTGTGCGCGGCTCCCGCGTGCGCTCGCGTGCGGCGATCCTCGTCGACTACGAGGCGTGGTGGGCGTCCGAGCTCGACTCCCACCCGACGCAGGCGCTGCGCTACACCGAGCAGGCGATGACGTACTACCGGGCGCTGTGGCGGCGCGGTGTCTCCGTCGACGTCGTGCACCCGAGCCACGACCTGTCCGGCTACGACCTCGTCGTGGTCCCGACGCTCTACCTCGTCTCCGACGAGGACGCGGCGAGCATCGGCGCGGCGGCCGAGCGCGGTGCGACGGTGCTCGTCACGTACTTCTCCGGGATCGTCGACGTCGACGACCACATCCGCCTCGGCGGCTATCCCGGCGCGTTCCGCGACCTCCTCGGCGTCACGACCGAGGAGCTCTACACGCTGCAGGAGGACGAGACCGTGACGCTCTCCGGCTCCGGGCCGCTGTCCGGGACCTTCACGGCCGACCTGTGGACGGAGAAGACGCACCTCGCCGGTGCCCAGGCCGTCGCCGTGTACGACGACGGTGCGCTCGCCGGCCTCCCGGCGATCACGCGGAACGCCGTGGGCGCAGACGCCAGCACGGCCGGTTCCGCCTGGTACGCGGCCGCCCGGCTCGACGACGCGGGAACGACCGTGCTCGTCGACGCGCTCCTGCTCGATGCGGGCGTGCCACCGGTGGTGGAGGCGCCGGCCGGCGTCGAGGTCGTGCGCCGCCACGGGGACGACGCGTCGTTCCTCTTCGTCATCAACCACACGGACGCACCGGCCCGGGTCCCGGCGAGCGGTGTCGACCTGCTCAGCGGGCTCGCTGCGCAGGGCGAGGTGACCGTCGCCGCGGGCGGTGTCGCGGTGGTCCAGGAGGACTGACCTACCCGGCGACCGGGGTGGCGCGACCCGCACGTGCACGCCGGTCCGTCCACACGACGACCGGCACGAGCAGGAGTGCGAGCGCGCCGCCCCCGAGCGAGAGGGCGGCGTAGCTCGACCCCGCGACGACCACGCCGGACAGTGCCCCGCCACCAGCGCCGGCCAGGGCCACGAGCACGTCGAGCGTGCCCTGGGTCTTCGCTCGTGTCGCCGGGTCCGCCGCGTCGATGACGAGCGCGGTGCCGCTGATGAGCCCGAGGTTCCACCCGAGGCCGAGCAGGGCGAGCGCGACGGTGAGGAGCACCATCGAGTCGGCCGGCGCGAGCGCGGCCAGGACGCCGGAGGCGAGCAGCGTGACGCCCGAGGCGACCGCCACGGGTGTGCGGCCGACGCGGTCGACGAGCAGGCCGGTGACCAACGAGGGCAGGAACATCGCGCCCACGTGGATGCTGATGACGAGACCGACGGCGCCGAGCCCGTGGCCGTGGTCGCGCATGTGCACCGGCGTCATCGTCATGATCGCCGCCATCGCGATCTGGGTGACGACCATGACGGTGGCGCCCGCAGCCACCCCGTGGTTCATCGTGCGACGCGCCGGAGGCGGCCCGGACGTCGCGACGTCCGCCGACGGCCCGGCCGCGCCGGTCGCCGACGTGGTCGTGGATACAGGCACGGACGCGCTCGCTGAGCGGGCAGCGAGCAGCGGGTCGGGCCGCAGGAAGACGAGGAGGATCGTGGCGGCGAGGAAGAACGCCGCGGACGCGAGGACGAACGGACCGGCCAGCGCCGGCAGACCCCACCCGGTGGCGACGCCGCCCATGACCTCGACGAGGTTGGGGCCGGCGACGGCTCCGACCGTCGTCGAGACCATCGCGATGCTCACCGCGGTCCCGCGCTGGCGCGGCAGGGCGAGGTCCGTCCCGGCGTAGCGCGCCTGGAGGTTGGACGCCGTGCCGGCGCCGTAGACGAAGAGCGAGACGAACAGGAGGACGACGTTCCCCGTCGCGGCAGCGAGCACGACGCCCGCCGCGCCGAGACCGCCGGCCGCGAAGCCCGCGGTCAGCCCCACCCTCCGGCCGGACCGCTGCGAGAGCCGCCCGACGGTGAACGCGGTGAGAGCGGACCCGAGCGTGAAGAGCGCCGCCGGGAGACCCGCGAGGCTGTCGGTCCCGAGCATCTCCTCGGCCAGGAGGGCGCCGACGGTGATCCCGGCCGCGAGCCCGGCCCCGCCGAACACCTGGGACGCGACGACGACGACCAGGGTGCGCCGGTAGAGGGTCTCTCGATCGTCGGTCGCGATGCTCACGTGGACATTGTGCGGCACGAGCGTCGCGGGCCGGCGCGGCGACCAGGGCTGGCGTCGGGCCCTACCGGGGCTGGGGCGGATCACCTAGTGTCGATGTCGTGCTTCCTCTCCCTGCTGATCATGAGATGGCGGCCGACGCGCTCCGCGCGTGGGCCCTCGACGAAGACCTCAAGGCTCGCGTGATGGCCGACCCGGCGCTGGTCGGTCCGGCCCGGCGGGTCGCCCGCCGCTACACGGCCGGCGAGGACGTCGCCGACGCGGTGGCCGCAGTCCGAGCTGCCATGGCCCGCGGACACCTCGGCAGCATCGAGTACGCGGGCGAGAGCGTCCGTGACGCCGACCTCGCCCGCCGCGAGACGGACGTGTTCCTCGCCGTCGCCGACGCCGTGCGGGACGCCGGGCTCCCGAGCACCGTCTCCTTCGACCTCTCCCACGTCGGTTCGCTCGTCAGCGTCGACGCCGGACTGGCGCACGCGCGCGAGATGGCGGAGGCCACCCGCCCGCTCGGCACGGCGCTCATGATCTCGGCCGAGGCGTCGGACCGCACCGACCTCGTCCTCGACCTCTACGACGCGCTCGCGGCCGAGCACCCGCACGTCGGGATCACCCTCCAGGCGCGCCTGCACCGCACACCGGTGGACCTCGAGCGCGTGCTCGCGCACCCCGGGACCGTCCGCCTCGTCAAAGGGGCCTTCCTCGAGAGCGAGGCCGTCGCCCACCGCCGGGACAGCGACGCGATGACCGCCGCGTACCTCGCCCTGGCCCGTCGCCTGCTGGGCGCGCAGCAACCCGTCTCCTTCGCGACGCACGACGAGACCCTCGTCGAGGCGCTCGTCGCGGAGCACGGCGAGCGTCTCAAGGCCCCGGGCGTGGAGATCGAGATGCTCATGGGACTTGGCACGTCGCTCCTCGACCGGCTCCACGACGAGGGCTACCGCACGCGCGAGTACGTCGTGTTCGGGGGCGAGTGGTGGCTGTACGTGCTCAACCGGATCGCCGAGCATCCCGAGCGCGTCATCACGGCGCTCGCGGACCTCCGCCGATGAACCTCGACGAGGTCGTAGCGCTCGTCGGTGGCTGGGACGGCGTCCTCACGCTCGCCCCAGGCCCGGGGGACGGTACGCCCGAGATCGCGTGGGGCGACCTCTTCTTCTACTACGCGCCCGACGGCGAGGTGCCGCAGACGACCCAGCCCTTCGCGACGGTCGTCACGAAGGACTACCCCGGGGACGAGGCGTGCCGGCTCGACCGGGCCGGGGTCTTCCGGGTCAACGTGCACGCCGGGCGGGCTGCCGTGGAGGAGGTGGCGGCGTCGGAGGCCGCGCAGGCTGTCGATCTCGCTGCGCTCGACCAGGTCGTCGTCCACCCCGTCTACGGGACGATCGGCTGGCTGGCCGTGGTCTGTCCCGGTCCCTCGACCTCCGAGCGGCTGGCCGCGCTGCTGCTCTCTGCCTACGACGACGCGCGAGCCCGCTACGACCGTCGACACGATCTGGTGCAGGGCAGCTGACCGCAGACGCCGACGCACGCGGGCTGCACGGTCTAGGTGCGCGGTCAGGCCACCGTTCGGCTGCGCGGTGACGAGACCTCGTGAGGTCCGTCGAGCGCCGCAGGGCGGAAGCCCTTGACGACCAGCCACATGCCGAGACTGAGCTCCCAGAGGGCGATGGGGACGGCCGCGACCGCCGAGACCGGGGAGACCTGGTCGAAGAGCCCGAACGTGGTGCCTCCGGCAGCGAGGAGGAGCAGCGGTGCCCCGACGAGGCCCACGAGGGGGATGATCCGCGGCACGAGGCGCGACCGGAGGAGAGCGGTGCCGAGCAGGAGCGCGTTGACGGCCGGCATGACGCCCGGACCGAGGAGGAACGCCCAGTCGTGCATGGCGGTCAGGGCGTCGGGCACCCCGGTGTCACCCGCCCCGCCCACGCCCGAAGCTCGTACCGAGACGAGCGTGAGCATCGCGATGATGCCGATCATGATGATCGCTGCCTCGAGCGTGCGCGACGCGACGAAGGAGAGAGCGAGCACCGGGTCGGTGCGCCGGACCACCGGGTAGAGGACGACCGCCGTGCCGATGCAGTTCAGCGCGAGAGCGAGCTCGAGGATCGCGGCCCAGAGCACCGCGTCGCTGCTGGCGCCCGCGGCACCGTCGAGGAAGGGCGCCTTGAGGGCGAGTGCGGGGATCGACGTCGCGATCGTGACGAGGTAGAGCGCTCCCGCGACGGTGGCGACGGTGCGAGGTGACGGCATGAGCTTCCCTCTCGTTGCAGTGTACGGCGTACACCTCTATTTGGAGGCTAGGTGTACGCCGTATACCTGTCAAGATCGGGGGATGATCCCGCCCGAAGAGACTCCAGAGCGACGCGCGTCGCTCGACCGCGCGCAGGTGCTCCAGGCGGGCATCGCGCTCGCCGACCGCGCAGGGTTCGGTGCCCTGAGCATGCGCGCCCTCGCCACCGAGCTCGGTGTCGTGCCGATGGCGCTGTACAAGCACGTCTCCGACAAGGACGACCTCGTCGGCGGCATGATCGACACCCTTGTCGAGGGATATGTCGCCCCACCGGAGTCGGCGTCGTGGCAGGCGGCGGTGCGCGCGCAGATCCTCGAAGCCCGCCGCACGCTCATAGCCCACCGGTGGCTGCGCACCGCGATCGAGAGCCGCACCCGTCGCACGCCCGCCGTCCTCGCGTACATGAACTCCCTCGCCGGCCGCTTCATCACCGGGGGGCTCAGCGTCGACCTCACGCACCACGCGATGCACGCGCTCGGGCACCGCATCTGGGGCTTCAGCCCGGAGGCTTTCGACGAGCCCGTCCCGGCGGCGGGCCCGCCCGACCCCGAGACTCTCCGCCGAGCGGCCGAGACGTACCCCTACATCGTCGCGATCGTCGCCGACACGGCGGCGCGCCCGTCCGGAGCGTGCGACGAGGGGTTCGAGTTCGAGTTCACGCTCGACCTGCTGCTCGACGCGTTCGCGCGGCTGCACGAGAGCGGGTGGGCCTCGCAGCCGGCGTCGCCGCCGGCGACCTGAGCCGTCAGTAGCCGAGCAGCCACCGAGACACCGTGATCTCGATCCCGACGCGCTCGCCGTCGGGATCGGGGTCGCGCGGGTCCCAGGCGTACTTCGCCTCCAGGCCGTCGAGGATCTGGTGGGGGACCTCGTCGAGGGTCCGGACGGTCGCGTGGCCCTCGGCCACGAGGGCGTTGTCGGTCGTGCCGTCGACGGCGACGCTCACCCGTGGGTCGGCCTCGACGTTGCGCACCTTGACGTTGGTGCGCGCGCTGACGAGCCACAGGCGGTCCTCGTCGGCCACGAACCAGGTGGGCGTCACGTGGGGCGACCCGTCGAGACGCAGAGTCGTCACCCAGATCACGCGTGCGGCTGCCAGCACGGCAGCGGCCGAGGCCGACAGCCGCACGACGCCCATCAGCGCGGCGCCGGCCCGGAGCTGTCGCGGACGACGAGCTCGACGGGGACCACGCGCATGGGCTGCGACTCACGTCCCCGGTCGATCTGCTCGAGGAGCGTCTGGACGCAGAGGGACCCGATGATGTCGAAGCGCTGCCGCACGGTGGTCAGGGGCGGCCACACGTACTCGGCCTCGTCGATGTCGTCGAAACCGACCACGGAGACGTCCTCGGGGATGCGGATGCCACGTTCGTGGAAGGCGCGCATGAGGCCGATGGCCATCTGGTCGTTCGCGCAGAACACGGCGGTGAGGTCCTCACGGGGCTCCGACGCGAGCACCATCCCGGCCTGGTAGCCCGACGCCGCGGACCAGTCGCCACGCCGGACGGCCGGGACGGGCGCGCCCGCGCGGTGCAGCGCTGCCTGCCAGGCGGACGTGCGCTCGTGGGCGGCGCTCGACGTCGCGGGGCCGGCGACGTGCCACACGGTCCGGTGGCCCATCGCGAGGAGGTGGTCGACGGCCCGCCGGACGCCACCTTCCTGGTCCGTGTCGACGATGGGGTAGTCGGGGTGCGTCGACGGGTACGTGTCGGTGATGACCACGGGGAGGTCGGGGCCGATGACGAGGGACGGGGCGTCGAGGATCTCGGCCTGGATGATGACGAGGCCGTCGACGTTCTGCCCGGCGAGGTTCGCGATGGCGGCGCTCACGCGGCCGGCGGTGGGTCGCTCGACGGTCATGAGGTTGATGGAGAAGCCCGCGTCACGGCTCGCGGTCGCGATCGCCTCGATGGTCCGGGCGTCGCCGATGCGCGAGACGCTGAAGGAGATGACGCCGAAGGCTCCGAAGCGTCCGGTGGCGAGGGCGCGCGCGGCACCGTTCGGCTGGTAGCCGACCACGCGCATGGCGGTGAGGACCTTGTCGCGGGTCGCGTGGTCGACGTTGGTGCGGCCGTTGGCGACGCGCGAGACGGTCTGTGCGGACACGCCGGCGAGCTTCGCGACGTCGGCCATGGACGGTGGTCGACGACGGGAGGACGTGGGCTCGGTCCCTCCGGGGGTCGCGGGTGCCGACTCCCTGGGCAGGGCGCTGTGCGACATGTCCTCCAGCTCCATCCGGGCATCGTAGCGACTGGCGACTCTGCGGACGCGACGGCCGCGATCGTGATGTTTGCGCAATCATACGGGGTGCTCGCCTGTGTGCCCAGTCACACGGCGCGTCGTCGCCCGTTACCGCTTTGCAACCTTGCTTCGGCTTGACCGATGGCACATCGCGCTGCCATGGTGAGTCACATCACCGAATGTTTGCGCAAACATCCCGCAGCGCAGAACGGGCCTGCAGCACCGGGGCTCACCGCACGCCCCGACCCACCGCACCGGAAGAACGAGAGACGATGACGTCCCCCACCCAGCACACGCTCGCCGATCCAGGCGGGCCGACCACAGCGGACCACCCGGTGCCACGCCGCGCCGGACGGCTCTCGCGCTACACCCGTCAGGACTGGGCCGGAGCCGGCTTCGTCGCCCCGTTCCTCGTCGTGTTCGTGTTCTCGATCGTCGCGCCGCTCCTCTACGCGGTGTACCTGTCGCTCTTCCAGGACCGACTCATCGGCGGGAGCTTCTTCTCAGGGCTCGAGAACTACACGCGGGCACTCACCGACCCCCTCCTGCGAGCCGGCCTCGGACGCGTCCTGCTCTTCCTCGCCGTCCAGGTGCCGATCATGATCGGGATCGCCCTCTTCGCGGCGCTCGCCATCGACTCCGGCCGCCTGCGCGCCAAGAACGGCTTCCGCATCGCGCTCTTCCTGCCCTACGCCGTCCCCTCCGTCGTGGCAGCCCTCATGTGGGGCTACATCTACGGCGACGAGTTCGGCCTCGTCGGGCAGGTCTTCGACTTCTTCGGCGGCACGGCCCCGGACCTGCTCTCCGGGTCCTGGGTGCTCGCGTCGATCGGGAACATCGTCACGTGGTCCTTCATGGGCTACAACATGCTCATCCTCTACTCGGCCCTGCGTGTCATCCCCACCGAGCTCTACGAGGCGGCCGAGATCGACGGCGCCGGCGCCCTGCGCACCGCGTGGTCCATCAAGATCCCGGCGCTGCGCCCCGCGCTCCTCCTCACGGTGATCTTCTCGATCATCGGGAGCTTCCAGCTCTTCAACGAGCCCAACGTGCTGAAGTCGCTCGCACCGACCGAGATCACCACCTACTACACGCCGAACATGTACGCGTACAACCTCGCCTTCAACGGCCAGCAGTACAACTACGCCGCGGCCGTCGCCATCATCGTCGGGTTCATCACCGTCCTCGTGGCGTACGCAGCCCAGCGCGTCAGCAACCGCACCGAAGCCGGAGGCAGCAAGCGATGAGCGCGACCACCACGCCGGTCACCACCGAGCCGGCCGAGCACCCCAAGGGCGTCGGCCGCGGCCGCCGCCGGATGACGGCCGAGGCCAACCGGAACCGACCGTCCACCTCGCTGACGATCGTCATGATCGTCATGTTCCTCTACGTCGTCCTGCCGCTCGTGTGGCTCGTCATCAACTCGACGAAGACGAACGGCGGCCTCTTCAGCTCGTTCGGGCTCTGGTTCGCCGACGACTTCGCCCTGTGGGACAACATCAAGGCGCTCTTCAGCTACCAGGGCTCGGTCTACCCGCGCTGGCTCCTCAACACCGTCCTCTACGCGGGCGTCGGAGGCATCGGCGCGACCATCCTCGCCACGCTCGGCGGCTACGGTCTCGCCAAGTACGACTTCCCGGGCCGGCGCGCGGCCTTCGCCATCGTCATCGGAGCGATGACCGTCCCCATGACGGCGCTCGCCGTCCCGACCTTCCTCATGTTCTCCCAGCTCGGCATGACGAACACCGTCTGGGCCGTCCTCATCCCCGCGCTGGCGAGCCCCTTCGGTCTCTACCTCATGTACGTCTACTCCCAGGAGTCCGTCCCCGACTCCCTCCTCGAGGCCGCACGTCTCGACGGGGCCGGCGAGCTCCGGACCTTCCTCACCGTCTCGATCCGGCTGCTCTCGCCCGGCTTCGTCACGGTGCTGCTCTTCTCGGTCGTCGCGACGTGGAACAACTACTTCCTCCCGCTCATCATGCTCAGCGACCCCGATCTCTACCCCCTGACGGTCGGCCTCAACCAGTGGAACGCCCAGGCGGGCTCCTCCGGTCAGGGCGACCCGGTGTACAACCTCGTGCTCACCGGCTCGCTCGTGGCGATCATCCCGCTCGTCATCGTGTTCCTCAGCCTCCAGCGCTTCTGGCAGTCGGGCCTCGCCGCAGGCTCCGTCAAGCAGTAGCCGACCCACATCTGTCCCACCCCACCGACACCCCTCCAGAAGACGACGAAGTACTAAGGAGAACCATGAAGAACCCCGCACGCCGCACCCGGCGCAGCGTCGGCGCAGCCGCCGCGATCGCCCTCGCCCTGGGCCTCGCAGCCTGTGGCGGCGGAGACGACGACGCAGCCCCCTCGGGCGGCGGAGACGGCATCACCGTCGCCGACATCGACGCGGTCCTCGAGTCCGACGAGGAGGTGACCCTCGAGTACTGGACCTGGGTCCCCGACATCCAGGACACGGTCGACCTGTTCGAGGCCGAGTACCCGCACATCACCGTCAACGTGACGAACGCCGGCCAGTCGGCCGACCAGTACACGAAGCTGCAGAACGCGGTGAAGGCCGGCAACGGTGCACCCGACGTCGCGCAGATCGAGTACTTCGCGCTCCCGCAGTTCGCCCTGGGTGAGTCGGTCGTCAGCCTCGGCGACGTCGGCCTCGCCGACCTCGAGGACGAATACGCCGCCTCGGCCTGGGACCAGGTGAGCGTGAGCGGTGCCCAGTTCGGCTTCCCGCAGGACACCGGGCCGATGGTCATGTTCTACCGCGACGACATCCTCACCAACCTCGGCCTCGAGGTCCCCGAGACCTGGGACGAGTTCCTCGAGGTCGCCCGTGCCATCAAGGCGGACAACCCCGAGAACTTCATCACCTCGATCGACCCCGGTGACGCCGGTGGCGTCGACTCCCTCATCTGGCAGGCCGGCGGACGCCCCTTCAACGTCGACGGCACCAACGTCACGGTCGACTTCACCGACGAGGGCACGCAGAAGTGGACCGAGCTCTACGACACCCTCCTCGCCGAGGACCTCGTCGACGTGACAGCCGGCTGGAACGACGCGTTCTGGCGCTCCTTCTCCGAGGGCAAGTACGCGATGTGGCTCACCGGCGCGTGGGCACCGGGCTCGATCCGCAACAACGTCCCCACCTCCGAGGGGCAGTGGCGTGCGGCGCCGATGCCGACGTACGAGGCAGGCACCCCGATGAACGCCGAGAACGGTGGCTCCTCCCTCGCCGTCATGCAGCAGAGCGAGAACAAGGCCGCGGCCCTCGCGTTCTCCCGCTGGCTCACGACGGACCCCGAGTCCGTGCTCTCGCAGTCGCAGGCGGGCCTCTTCCCCGCGACGACCGAGATCATGGCGGACCCGGAGTTCCTCGGCACCGAGGACCCGTTCTTCGGCAACCAGAAGACCAACGAGGTGTTCGTCGAGGCGTCGGAGTCCGTGTCCTCGGACTGGCAGTACCTGCCCTTCCAGGTCTACTCGAACTCGATCTTCGGTGACACCGCGGGCCAGGCGCTGAGCAACAAGACGCCCCTGGCGGACGGCCTCGCCACGTGGCAGGAGGAGATCATCTCCTACGGCTCCGGCCAGGGGTTCACGGTCGAGTAGGACCGCACACCCGAGCGACACCAGCAGCACCAGCGGTCCGTGCCTCCCGCGCGGGAGGCACGGACC
>NZ_JBDYKL010000055.1:0-17195 GCF_040012415.1 Sanguibacter sp. 25GB23B1 | reverse complement strand
CGTTCTAACGGCTACAGCAGCGCTCCGCGCAGCGACCGTTCACGCGACGGCGGCTACGACTCACGTCCGCCACGCGACGGCGGCTACCAGTCGCGCCCCGCCCGCGACGACCGATCCGGAGACCGCCCCTACGGCGACCGCCCGCGCCGTGACGACCGCCCCACCGGTGGCGCCACCCGCTCAGGAAACTACGAGTCCCGCCCGCCGCGTGAGGGTGGCTACGAGTCCCGCCCGCCGCGTGACGACCGTTCGGCCGACCGGTCCTACGGTGACCGCGCTCCTCGCCGCGACGACCGTTCCTCCGGTGGACCCGCACGTTCTAACGGCTACAGCAGCGCTCCGCGCAGCGACCGTTCACGCGACGGCGGCTACGACTCACGTCCGCCACGCGATGCTGGGTACGAGACACGTCGTCCACCCGCCTCGGGTGCGCGCGACGACCGGACCCCGCGTCGTGACGACCGGTCGAGTGCGCCCCGCAACGACCGTCCGTACGGCGACCGGCCGCAGCGAGACAGCGGTGCACCCGCACGTCCGGCTCGCGATGACCGCGCTGAGCGCGCCCCGCGCACCGACCGGCCCGAACGCTCGACGCACGGGACCGAGTCAGGCTCGTCGTCGCGACCGGTTCGTTCGGGAGCCCCCCGCTCCGACGTACCGGACCGCGGCACTCGAGGTGGGCGTCCGGACCGCGGCGCGGCCAGCGACGACCGCTCACGCACCGACGGTCCGCCGCGCGTACCTGCTCCAGCTCTGCCTGAGGGCATCTCGTTCTCCGACCTCGACCGAGACGCCCGCGGTCGTCTCCGCACGCTGAGCAAGGAGAACGCCGAGACCGTCGGGCTGCACCTCGTCATGGCTGGGCGCCTCATCGACACCGAGCCGGAGCTCGCCTACGAGCACGCCCAGGAGGCCGTACGCCGTGCCGGTCGCGTCGACATCGTGCGTGAGGCCGCCGGTCTCACCGCGTACAGCACGGGACGCTTCGCAGAAGCGCTGCGGGAGCTCCGCACAGTACGCAGGCTCAACGGCTCGTCCGAGCACCTCGCTGTCATGGCGGACTGCGAGCGAGGGCTCGGTCGCCCCGAGCGCGCCGTCGCACTCGCGGCGTCACCTGAGGCCGAGTCCCTGGACGAGGTCCAGGCCGTGGAGCTCGCGATCGTCGTGAGCGGTGCGCGTCTCGACCTTGGTGAGGGCGAAGCAGCGCAGGCGGTGCTCGACAGCCTGGTCGTGCCCAAGGGCAACAGAGAGCTCGAGGTGCGCGTCATCGAAGCACGTATCGGTGTGCTCGAGTCCATGGGCCGGGCAGACGATGCCGCACGCCTGCTCGCGACCCTGAGCGACCGCGAGCGGGCATCCGTGCGCGACGGTGCCGAGGACGACGACATCGTCGTGTTCGACCTCGACGAGGAGACGGACGGGGCGGCTGACAGCGGGTCCGCACCCGCCGACGTCGCGCCGGAAGGCTCCGACGCGAAGGGAGCGACGGAGCCGACCACGCACCAGGCGGACGACGACGAGGGAGACGACGCGTGAGCGACCTGTTGCTCGGGAGCGCCGCGCCGCTCGCTGAGTCCTTCGACCTCGCCCTCGTCGACCTCGACGGTGTCACCTACGCCGGGCACGAACCGATCGACCACGCTGCGGACGGTCTCGCGCACGCTCGTCGGGCGGGGATGCGTCTCGTCTTCGTGACGAACAACGCGTCCCGCGAGCCGAGCTCGGTGTCCCAGCAGCTCTCCGAGCTCGACATCCCCGCCGAGAGCGACGACGTCATGACGGCCGCCCAGGCGTGCGCACGCCTGCTCGGCGATCACGTCGAGCCCGGGTCACGCGTCCTCGTCGTCGGTGGAGCCGGTCTCGTCACCGCCGTCACCGAGGCGGGCTACGTCGTCGTGACCAGCGCCGAGGAGAAGCCGGCTGCCGTCGCGCAGGGCTTCTCGCCCGGCCTGGGATGGGCCGACCTCGCCGAGGCGGCGTATGCCGTCGCGGGCGGGGCGGTGCACGTCGCGAGCAATCTCGACCTGTCGCTCCCGACAGCGCGGGGATTCGCGCCCGGCAACGGTGCACTCGTCGGGGCGGTCGTCGCCGCGACGGGCGTCACGCCGTTCAGCGCCGGAAAGCCCTCGCCGGCGATGTACGCCATGGCTGTGGACCGTGCGGGTGCCGACCGACCGCTCGTCATCGGCGACCGGCTCGACACCGACCTCGCCGGAGCCCGGGCAGGTGGGTACCCCGGCCTCCACGTGCTCACCGGGGTCAGCAGTGCACGCGACGACGTGCTGGCAGTCCCCGGCGAGCGCCCGCACTTCATCGGAGCAGACCTCCGTAGCCTGGCGCAGGCCCACGAGGCACCCATCGAGGGCGAGGACGGGTGGTGGACGTGCGGTACGTCCTCGGCACGGGTCGTCGACGGGGAGCTCGAGCTCAAGGTCGCACCGACGGAGCACGACCCCGTCAACGTGGTGCGAGCCGCGTGCAACGCCGCATGGACGTTCGTCGATGCGGGCGGCGTGCTCCGACCGGAGAGCGTCCCCGACTTCGAGCTCTGACGCGCCACCTGCTCCACCGATGGTCCTCCCGTCCGCTCGCACGAGGTTCGACGACGAGACGAAAGACCATCGGTGGACAGGCGTGACGCTCCTTGCTGTCGCGGTACCGTGAACAGAGATCGACCGACGAGGTCGAGCACGACCAGGAGGGGAGAGCGGTGACGGACGACCAGAGAAGCCTCGACGACGGACGCGTGACCGACAGCGAGAGCGCTGCAGCGGTCCGCGAGGTCCTCGTGCCCCTCGACCGTCTCGAGCGAGCTCCCCTCAGCGAGCACGCCGCGATCTTCGAGGGCGTGCACACCGGTCTGCAGCGGCTGCTCGCGGAGCCTGAGCGGTGACCGGTGCGTCACCGTCCGACCCCGAACCTCCCGAGCACGCATCGTCCCGGATCGATGCGGCGCTCGTCCGGCGGGGCCTTGCTCGGTCCCGCGGCCACGCGGTGCGCTTGCTGACGGACGGCCTCGTGCTCGTCGACGGCCGACGCGTGTCGAAGGCCTCCGCCGTCGTCACCGGTGCAGCGGACCTGAGGGTCAGCTCCGCTGTCGAGGACACCGACTACGTCTCACGTGCGGCGTTCAAGCTCCGCGGCGCGCTCGACGCGCTGGGCGCGCTCGGGCCAGGTGTGGATGGCACGGACTGCCTGGACGTCGGTGCCTCGACCGGCGGATTCACGCAGCTGCTCCTCGAGCGAGGCGCGCGCCGCGTCGTCGCGCTGGACGTCGGACACGACCAGCTCGCGGCGAGCCTGCGAGCAGACGCGCGCGTCCACGTCATCGAGGGGTGCAACGCCCGTGCACTCACGGGAGAGGACCTGCCGTGGCAGCCGCGGCTCGTCGTGGCGGACGTGTCGTTCATCTCGTTGACCCTCGTCGTGCCGCCCGTGCTCGGCGCGGTCGAGGGCGACATCGACCTCCTCGTCATGGTCAAGCCGCAGTTCGAGGTCGGTCGTGAACGGCTCGGTTCCGGAGGCGTCGTCCGCGACCCGGCGCTCCACGCGGAGTCCGTCCGTGCCGTCGTCGCCGCAGCTCACGCCGCAGGCGCCCAGGCGCGTGCAGTGATCCCCAGCCCGCTCCCGGGCCCGCACGGGAACCGTGAGTTCTTCGTGTGGTTCACGCGTGCCGAGCCGCACGCAGAGACCATTGATGACACCATCGAGCGGGCGGTCCGCGACGTCCCGCACGGGGACACACCGGCCGCCCACTGGGTAGGTACCGACCCACCCAGAACTGGAGGAAGACCGTGAGCCGCAAGATTCTCGTCGTGACGCACGGCGGACGGCACGAGGCTGTCGCCGGGTTGCGTGAGGCGGTTCCCGAGCTGAGGGCCGCCGGTTTCGACGTGCTCCTGCACGACCACGACCTCGCGGTCGAGCTCGGGGCCGAGAAGTTCGAGCTCGATGACGCCAGGAGCTCTCTCGACGGTACCGAGCTCGTCATGGTTCTCGGCGGGGACGGCACGATCCTGCGCGCGGCCGAGATCACCCACGGCACGCAGGTGCCCCTGCTCGGCGTCAACCTCGGTCATGTCGGCTTCCTCGCCGAGAGCGAGCGTGAAGACCTCCACGAGGCCGTGCGGCGACTCGCCGACCACGACTATGCGGTCGAGGAGCGCGGAGTGCTCGACGTCCTCGTCCAGCGCCCCGGCGAGGCCGAGCCGATCCACGACTGGGCGCTCAACGAGGCGACCATAGAGAAGCACGAGCGGACGCTCATGATCGAGGTGTCCATCGAGGTCGACGGCCGACCGCTGTCGTCCTTCGGGTGCGACGGTGTCGTGATGTCGACGGCGACCGGGTCCACGGCGCACGCGTTCTCAGCGGGGGGGCCGGTCATGTGGCCGGACGTCGACGCGAAGGTCCTCGTCCCGATCTCTGCGCACGCGCTCTTCGCGCGTCCGCTCGTGGTCGGGCCGCAGTCGGAGTTCGCCGTCGAGGTCACGACGCGCTCGGGTGCGCGGGGCGTGCTCATCACCGACGGGCGGCGGCGCACGGAGCTCCCCGTCGGCTCCCGTGTCGAGGTCAGGACCGGATCGATGCCGCTGCGGTTCGCGCGGCTCAACCAGGCGCCGTTCACGGATCGACTCGTGAGCAAGTTCTCGCTGCCCGTCGCCGGATGGCGCGAGGTCGCGGATGCCCGACGCGCAGCAGGAGCGAGGTGAGCACGTGCTTCAGGAGATGAGCATCGAGAACCTCGGGGTGATCGGCGCGGCCCGGGTGGAGTTCGCCGCAGGGCTCACCGCCATCACGGGCGAGACAGGTGCAGGCAAGACGATGATCCTCACGGGTCTCAACCTGCTCATGGGCGGCAAGCCAGACGCCGGGGCCGTGCGGTCGGTCCCCGACCGCGCGGTGGTAGAGGGCCGTCTCACGGTCGAGGGCTCCGCGCTTCTCGAGCGGATCGACGACGCCGGGGGAGAGCTCGACGACGACGGGACGCTCCTCGTCGTGCGGACGGTGGCAGCGCAGGGGCGGTCGCGCGCGCACCTCGGCGGGCGGTCCGTCCCCCAGGGGGTCCTGGCCGAGCTGGCCGACGACCTCGTGACCATCCACGGACAGTCGGACCAGATGCGGCTGCGGTCGACCCAGAGGCAGCGGGAGGCGCTCGACGAGTTCGCCGGCGACGCGGTCGCCACGACTCTCGAGACGTACAGGTCTCGGTGGAGCGAGCGTGTCGCTGTCCGGGCTCGGCTCGTCGACCTCACCGAGCGCGCGCAGGAACGCGCCCGTGAGACGGAGCTGCTCCGCCTCGGGCTGGCCGAGATCGAGCGTGTGGCGCCGCTGGCCGGCGAGGATGTCGAGCTCAACCGTGAGGCCGAGCGCCTGAGCAACGCCGAGGAGCTGCGCACCGCGGCACGTGACTCTCTCGTCGCGATCTCGGGGGAGGACCTCGGTGACGTGGCCTCGCCCACCGAGAGCAGCGCGGTCGAGCTCGTGGACCGTGCGAAGCGTCTCGCCGAGCACGGCGGGCAGCACGACCCAGAGCTGGCCGCGCTCGGTCGACGCCTGACCGACGTCGCCTACGTCCTCGCGGACGTGGGCGCCGACCTCGGCAGCTATCTCGCCGCGCTCGACGCCGACCCGGCCCGCCTCGAGGCGGTGGAGTCGCGGCGAGCCGAGCTCGGTCACCTCACCCGCTCGTACGGTGACGACGTGGACGCCGTGCTCGAGTGGGCGAGTGCCGCAGGTCTGCGACTCCTCGAGCTCGAGGACGACGACGGACGCATCGAGATCCTCGAGGCACGAGCAGCCGAGCTCGACGCCGAGCTGATCGAGACCGCGTCCGCCCTGACGAGCGCCCGGCAGGAGGCAGCGACCTCCCTCGCGACCGCGGTGACCGAGGAGCTCAGCGGCCTGGCGATGGCTGGAGCCGTGCTCCACGTCGAGGTCGAGCCCCTCGAGGCGCCGGGTCCGTGGGGAGCGGACTCCGTCCAGATGCTCCTGAGCGCACACCGCGGCGGTCCGCCGCGACCGCTCGGCAAGGGGGCGTCGGGCGGTGAGCTCTCTCGTGTCATGCTCGCGATCGAGGTCGCGCTCGCGACCGCCGACGCGTCCCAGGCGCGACGCACGCCGACGATGATCTTCGACGAGGTGGACGCCGGGGTCGGGGGCAAGGCGGCGGTGGAGATCGGTCGCCGCCTCGCGCGGCTCGCCCGCACCACGCAGGTGATCGTCGTGACCCACCTGGCTCAGGTCGCTGCCTTCGCCGACACCCAGCTCGTCGTGACGAAGGGTTCGGGCGTCGCCCCGGGTGAGGTCACGGACGACTTCATCACACAGTCCGACATCCGGATCGTCGACGACGCCAGCCGGGTCCAGGAGCTGGCGCGGATGCTCTCCGGCCAGGACGGCTCGGAGGCGGCGCTGCGCCACGCGTCCGAGCTTCTGGAACAGTCCGCTGTGAGATCATGAAGACGATGAAGCTCTTCTCTGCAAAACAGGTCGTGACGGACACCGAGCCCGGAATCCGGGGGATCGCCAAGGTGGACCGGCGTACGAAGGACCTCACGAAGCGGGTCCAGCCGGGGGACATCGCGGTCATCGACCACCTCGACATCGACCGGATCGCTGCCGAGGCGCTCCTGCTCGCCCGACCAGCCGCCGTCCTCAACGCGTCCAAGTCGATCTCCGGTCGCTACCCGAACCTCGGCCCGAGCATCCTCGTCGAGGCGGGCATCCCGCTCATCGACGACCTCGGGCCGGACATCATGTCCGTCCGCGAAGGTCGTACCCTGCGGATCGTCGACGGCTCCGTCTTCAACGGCAAGGATCTCGTCGCCGAAGGCGTGCTGCAGACCGTCGAGAGCGTCGGCACAGAGCTCGAGTCGGCCCGCGAGGGACTCTCCGCGCAGCTCGAGTCGTTCGCCGCCAACACCATGGACTACCTTCGGCGCGAGCGCGACCTGCTGCTCGACGGGGTCGGGATCCCTGAGATCACGACCGTCATCGAAGGACGGCAGGTCCTCATCGTCGTGCGCGGCTACCACTACAAGGAAGACCTGCAGACGCTCCGCCCGTACATCAAGGAATACCGCCCCATCCTCATCGGGGTCGACGGGGGAGCCGACGCGATCATCGAGGCGGGGTGGTCGCCCGACCTCATCGTCGGCGACATGGACTCCGTGTCTGACAAGGCTCTGAGGTCGGGCGCCGAGGTCGTCGTCCACGCATACCGCGACGGACGTGCACCCGGCATGGAGCGCGTCGCCAGCCTCGGTGTACCCCACGTGGTGTTTCCCGCGGCGGGGACGAGCGAGGACATCGCCATGCTCCTGGCCGACGACATGGGCGCAGAGGTGATCGTGGCCGTCGGAACCCACGCCACGCTCGTGGAGTTCCTCGACAAGGGGCGAGCCGGCATGGCCAGCACCTTCCTCACACGGCTGCGGGTCGGCGGAAAGCTCGTCGACGCGAAGGGCGTCTCGCGGCTCTACCGTCACCGGATCTCCAACACCCAGCTGATGCTCCTCGCGGTGGCCGGACTCGTCGCCGTCAGTGCTGCGCTCATCTCGACGTCCGCGGGTCAGACGCTCATCGCGCTGCTCGGGGCTCGGCTCGACGATCTGTGGTCGTGGCTCTACCACCTCGCGTGGTGGACGTCCTGACCGACGTCTTCAGCCTGTCCCGTCGCTTCCTCTCACCTCAGAAGGTTCGTCTCTCGTGATCGACTTCCGGTACCACATCGTCTCCCTCATCTCGGTCTTCCTCGCGCTCGCCGTCGGGATCATCCTCGGGGCCGGCCCCCTGAAGGGTTCCATCGGCGACCAGCTGACCGGCCAGGTCAACGAGCTGCGCACCGAGAAGGACGAGCTGCGGGTCGAGCTCGACGGGGCCCGCGCCGACCTCGCCGGGAGCGACGCCTACCTGACTGCGTCTGCACCGACGATCCTTGCCGGCACCTTGACCGACCGCCGTGTCGCGATCGTCCAGCTCGGCCCGGTGGAAGACGAGGTCTATGCCGGGATCGAGCAGCAGATCGAGGCTGCCGGCGCGACCGTGAGCATGAGGACGCAGCTGGCCCCGTCCTGGACCGCCGAGGACCAGGCGGACTCGCGTCAGTCCTACGCCGCCACCCTCGGGGACTACCTGCCGGAGGACGCCGACTCGGACGGCTTCGACGCCACGCTCGCGCGGGCGCTCGTCGAGACGCTCACGGGGAGCGACGCCGCGGATCCTGACGCGTCCTCCGCCGATGCGACGCTCATCCGCGAGATCCTCACGAGCAGCGAGCTCGTCGAGGTCATCGGTGACGTCACGGGCCCTGCCGACGTCATCGTCCTCCTCGACCCGGACGCCCCGTCCGCCGACGGAGACGACGGGCTCTCCGAGGAGGAGGTCGAGGCTGCCGTGGCCGTCGAGCTGACCTTGGCAGACGCTGCCCAGGCTGGGTCGGAGGGTGCCGTGGTCGCTGGGCTCTCGCTGCGCCAAGGGGACCTCGTGTCCGCCATCCGCGACGACCAGACGCGGACGACCACCATCTCGACGGTGACGGACGCCGACCGCGTCGTCGGGCAGGTCAACATCCCGCTCGCGCTAGCGGCTCGCGTCGACGGTCAGGTGGGTCAGTACGGCGCCGACGAGAACGCGACGGCGCTCGTTCCACCCGCGGTCACGCTGGCTCCGGTCGACCGCACCCCCGAGGAGTCGGTCGCCCCTGACGCCACCGTGCAGGCGCCGGACGCCGGATGAGCACCGGGTCGCGCCGGCTCCGTACGACTGTCGTCGCCTTCACGGTCACGGCTCTGGCTCGGAAGGTGCTGCAGAACCGGCCTCCCGGGGGTGGAGCACGCTGGTCCCGCACGAACCACCGGGGTGAGCCGATCAGCCTCCTCGAAGGTCCCGCAGTGGCTGTCGGGCTGGTCTGCGGACTCGCTGCTGGTGGGGTCTCGCGGCGTACCGGTGCCCTCGCGCTCGCGACCGGCGCCTCGGCGGTCTTCGGAGTGATCGACGACCTGGCGGAGGACACGTCGGAGCGCTCCAAGGGTCTCCGTGGACACCTTCGTGCCGCTCGCCAGGGCCGACTGACGACGGGCGGGCTCAAGGTCCTCGGCATCGGTGCCAGCGGTCTGGTCGCCGCGGCGCTGCTGGTCGACCGCGACGCAGGCCCCGTCCGACGAGCGGTCGACGTCCTCGCCGACGGAGCGCTCGTCGCCGCGTCCGCCAACCTCGTCAACCTCCTCGATCTCCGGCCAGGTCGTGCGCTCAAGGTGAGCACTCTGGCCGCGTCCGTGCTCTCCGTGAGCTCCGCGCAGGTTCCCGTCGTCGTCGGTGCTGCGTCGGCCGCGTGGTCCGGCGACCTTGCCGAGCGCGACATGCTCGGCGACTGCGGGGCGAACGCTCTGGGTGCGCTGCTCGGAGCGGCGACGGTGGCGAGCACACCACGACCCGTCCGCAGCACCGTGCTCGCCGTCGTGCTGGGACTCACCGTCGTGAGCGAACGCGTGAGCTTCTCCCGAGTCATCGCCGAGACACCGTGGCTCCACGTGCTCGACATGATCGGTCGTCGCCCCGTCGACACCCCGGTGCGCGGGGACACCTCTGAGCGCGTCAACACCTCGGAGCGGACGCCGGGGAGCGGCAGGGCGTGAACGCACGCCTGGGTGCCGCGACCCAGACGCTCGCCGGCGCAGCGGTCATGATCACCGCCGTGACGATCGCGAGCCGGCTTCTCGGCTTCGGCCGATGGTTCACCCAGGCCTGGCAGGTGGGCCGCGGGGGCGTTGCCGACGCGTACGCCGCGGCGAACCTCCTGCCGAACGTCCTCTTCGAGGTGGCGGCCGGGGGAGCGCTCGCAGGTGCGGTGATCCCGCTGCTCGTCGCCCCTCTGGCGCGCAAGGCAGGTGCGGAGGTATCAGCCGTCGCGTCGGCCTTCCTCACCTGGGCGCTCGGTGTCCTCGTCCCGATCGGGGTGCTCCTCGCGGTCTTCTCCGGCCCCCTCGCCCGCCTGCTCGTGAGCATCGGTGACGGCGGAGACGTCCGGGTGACTCAGTACTTCCTCGCGGTGTTCGCGATCCAGGTCCCCCTCTACGGCGTGAGCGTGGTGCTGGCGGGAGTTCTCCAGGCACACCGCCGGTTCTTCTGGCCCGCTGCGGCACCCATGCTCTCCAGCGTCGTGGTCATCGTCGCGTACCTCGTGTTCGGTCAGCTCGCCGCAGGCCAGCAGGGCAACCCGGACCAGCTCTCCTCGGCCGCGCTCGCGTGGCTCGCCTGGGGGACCACCGCAGGCGTCGCCGCGATGAGCCTGCCGCTGCTCGTGCCGGTGCTCCGCCTCGGGGTGCGGTTCCGTCCGACCTTCTCGTTCCCGGGCGGGTCGGCGTCACGCGCCCGGAACCTGGCGTTCGCCGGGCTGGGAGCTCTCGTCGCACAACAGTTCTCGGTGCTCGCGGTCATGGTCGCCGCACGCCGGTACGGCGGCGACGGTGCGTTCAACATCTATCAGTACGCGCAGGCCGTCTACGTGCTGCCCTACGCGATCCTCGCCGTCCCGCTCGCGACGAGCGCCTTCCCACGGCTGGCCGCGCGGGCCGGGGAGGACGACCGGTCGGGCTTCGCCCGCCTCACCGCCTGGACGACACGTGCCGTGCTCACGGTCTCGGCCCTCGGTGCAGCTGCGCTGGTCGCCGGCGCGGGCGCCGTCGAGGCGGTGTTCGACTCGTTCACCCCGGGCGGGGCCGACGGCATGGCCGTCTCCATCGCGTGGTCCGCGCCAGGCCTCGTCGGGTTCGCGCTGATCTTCGCCCTCTCGCGGACGCTCTACTCGATCGACCGCGGTCGGGCGGCGGCGATCACCGCCGCGGCCGGGTGGTCCGTCGTTGTCCTCGTGGCGCTCGTCCTCCCGCCTCTCGTCGTGGACGGACGTGCGGACATCGGCGCCACGCTCGCATCGCTCGGCATGGCCAACTCGCTCGGCATGGCTGTGGCCGGGGCCCTGCTGCTGTGGGCTCTGCACCGGCACGCGGGCACCGGGGCTCTCGTCGGCCTCGGTCGCACCGGGGTGGTGCTCGCGATCGGTGGTGCGGTCGCGGCGTGGGCGGGCCGTGCGACGGCCGAGGCGCTGCTGCCCGACGATCCGTGGTGGCTCGTCTCGGTCGGTGTGGGGCTGCTCGCTGCCGCGGTCGCGGGCGTCGTCGTCGCCGGAGCGGTGTTCCTCGGTGACCGTTCGGTCCTGCGGGATCTCGAAGCAAGGAGGAGTCGTGGCTGAGACCACGCGCGCACGGGTGCTGCAGGTGCTCGGATCGAGTGCGGGGGGCGTCGCGCGGCACGTCGCACAGATCTCCCGTGCGCTGGGCGCGGGCGTCGAGCCCGGTGAGCGCTGCCAGGTGCACGTCGCCGGACCCACGAGCGTGCGTGGCGTCGTGGCGGCGGAGGGCTCGGGCACGGGGTTCACCGCGGTCGAGATCTCCGACCGCCCGGGCCCAGGAGACGCCCGGAGCGCCCGCACGCTGCGTCGCCTCGCTCGTGGTGCCGACGTGGTCCACGCGCACGGGCTGCGGGCGGGGGCGCTCGTCGTCGTCGCGACGCGCGGGCTCCGCGGTCGACCACGGGTGGTCGTCACTCTCCACAACCTGCCGGTCGGCTCGCGCCGCGTCCGGGCGGTGTCCTCGGTGCTCGAGCGGCTCGTGTCCCGCCACGCCGACGCGGTGCTGGGGGTCAGCACCGACCTGGTCGAGCTCGCCCGTCGACGAGGGGCGAGCCGGACGGCCCGCGCCCTCGTGCCCGCACCGCCACGCCCGGAGGTCGTGCGCAGCCCGGCTCAGGTGCGCGCGTCTCTCGACATCCCGGCCGACGCTCGGTTGCTCGTCACGGTCGGGAGGCTCGCCCCGCAGAAGGGTCTCGACACCCTGTGCGAGGCTGCGGCGATCCTCGCCGCGACGACCACCCCGGGCAGCCTCGTCTGGGCCGTCGCAGGGGACGGGCCGCTGCGGGAGCAGCTCCAGTCGCGGATCGACGCCGACGACCTGCCTGTCCTGCTGCTCGGCTACCGCGAGGACGCGCCCGACCTCATGTCTGCAGCGGACGTCGTCGTGAGCACGGCGGTCTGGGAGGGGCAGCCCATCTGGTTGCAGGAGGCGCTCGGTCTCGGGGCAGCGATCGTCGCGACGGATGCGGGCGGCACACGCGAGGTGACCGGCGGCGCCGCCGTGCTCGTCGCAGTCGGTGACGCCACCGCCCTCGCACGGGGCATCGACGAGCTGCTCTCCGACGCGACCCGACGAGGAGCGCTCAAGGAGTCGGCTCGCGCGCGAGCCGCCACGCTGCCCTCTGCCATCGACGTCGTGGGAAGTCTCACAGAGCTCTACAGGAGCCTGCGCCTCGGACGGTGACACTTCGATCGTCCGCACCGCGGACGAGGATTCCGAGGCTTCGGCTGATAGAGTCGAACCCCGTGGCAGACCATGTGAAGAGGCTTCAGTCCAACAACCGCTCCCGGTCGGAAAATACGACACGGCACATCTTCGTGACCGGAGGCGTCGCCTCCTCGCTCGGCAAGGGACTGACGGCTTCGAGCCTCGGTCGCCTGCTCCGGGCACGGGGTCTCCGGGTGACGATGCAGAAGCTCGACCCCTACCTCAACGTCGACCCGGGCACGATGAACCCGTTCCAGCACGGTGAGGTGTTCGTCACCGAGGACGGCGCCGAGACCGACCTCGACATCGGGCACTACGAGCGCTTCCTCGACGTGAACCTCGCGGCAGCGGCCAACGTCACGACCGGCCAGGTCTACTCGCAGGTGATCGCCAAAGAGCGTCGCGGCGAGTACCTCGGCGACACGGTGCAGGTCATCCCGCACATCACCGACGAGATCAAGCGCCGCATGCGCGCCCAGGCGGGTGACGACGTCGACGTCATCATCACCGAGATCGGCGGCACCGTCGGCGACATCGAGTCCCAGCCGTTCCTCGAGGCCGCACGTCAGGTGCGACACGAGCTCGGCCGCGACGACGTCTTCTTCCTCCACGTCTCCCTCGTGCCGTACATCGGCCCGAGCGGGGAGCTCAAGACGAAGCCCACGCAGCACTCGGTCGCAGCGCTGCGCAGCATCGGTATCCAGCCCGACGCGATCGTTCTCCGGGCCGACCGTGACGTCCCGGAGAACACGAAGCGCAAGATCGCCCTCATGTGCGACGTCGACAACGAGGCCGTCATCACGTGCAAGGACGCGCCGAGCATCTACGACATCCCGCGCGTCATCCACTCCGAGGGCCTCGACGCGTACGTCGTCCGTCGGCTCGGGATGCCGTTCCACGACGTCGACTGGGAGGGCTGGTCCCAGCTCCTCGAGCGCGTCCACGAGCCGGAGCACCGCGTCGAGATCGCGCTCGTCGGCAAGTACATCGACCTTCCCGACGCCTACCTCTCGGTGACCGAGGCGATGCGTGCCGGTGGGTTCGCGAACGACGCGAAGGTCGTCATCCGGTGGGTCCCTTCGGACGAGTGCCAGACGCCGGAGGGGGCCGAGGCGTCCCTCGCCGGAGTGGACGCCGTGCTCGTGCCCGGAGGCTTCGGCGTCCGCGGGATCGAGGGCAAGCTCGGTGCGCTGCGGTGGGCCCGTGAGGGACGCGTCCCCACGCTCGGCATCTGCCTCGGTCTGCAGTCCATGGTCATCGAGTTCGCACGCAACGTGCTCGGCCTCGAGAACGCCTCCTCGTCGGAGTTCGACCCGCAGAGCGAGCACCCGGTCATTGCGACGATGGAGGAGCAGCACGCGTTCGTCGACGGTGCCGGCGACCTCGGTGGCACCATGCGCCTCGGCGCGTACGACGCCGTGCTGGGTTCTGGGTCGTTGGCGGCCGAGATCTACGGTTCGGAGCTCGTCTCCGAGCGCCACCGCCACCGCTATGAGGTGAACAACGCCTACCGCGAGCAGCTCGAGGAGGCAGGGCTCGTCATGAGCGGGACCTCGCCCGACTCGACGCTCGTCGAGTTCGTCGAGCTCGGTCGCGACGTCCACCCGTACTACATCTCCACCCAGGCGCACCCGGAGTTCAAGTCGCGCCCCACGCGAGCGCACCCGCTCTTCGAGGGCCTCGTCAGGGCTGCTCTCGTGCGTCAGGGCAACGCGTGACGGACGCGGTGCTGGCCGACTCGAGCGCCGCGCGACCCGTCGTCGGGCACCACGTGGTGCACCACGGGCGGATCTTCGATCTCGTCAGCGACGAGCTCGATCTGGGCGACGGCGTGGTGACTCGTGAGTACGTCGACCACCCTGGTGCGGTCGCGGTCATCGCCCTCGACGAGGACGACCAGGTCCTCCTCCTCAAGCAGTACCGCCACCCGGTGCGGCGCGAGCTCTGGGAGCCGCCGGCGGGTCTGCTCGACGTGGCGGGGGAGCCCGCGCAGGAGGCCGCCGCACGCGAGCTCGCCGAGGAGGCGGACCTCGTCGCCGGCACCTGGAGCGTGCTGTGCGACTACTACACGACACCGGGTGGCAACAACGAGGCGCTGCGCGTGTTCCTCGCGCGCGACCTCACACCGGTGCCGTCCGACGAGCGGCACACCCGGGAGGACGAGGAGCGCGACATGGAGCTGCGCTGGGTCCCGCTCGACGACGTCGTCACTGCGGTGCTGCGCGGTGACATCCACAACCCGTCGGCGGTGGTCGGGGTCCTCGCTGCTGTCGCCGCACGTCAGACCGGATGGGCGAGCCTGCGCAGCGCGGACTCTCCGTGGCCCGAGCGGCGCGCGTAGCCGGGCCGGAGGGCGGCGTCTGAGGAGCAAGGGTCGGGAGCCTGAATCGCTTAAGGCTCTCGACTTTCGCGGTACTGCTGCGAGGGTGTCTGACAGGTCTTCACCGAGCCGGGCGACCGCTCGGCGGCGGCGTCCGACGGAGGACGGCGCGCGGTGCTGGCCCGAGCGCGGCCACGATCACGACGACGTGATAGTGGGAGCGCTCTCACCCGCATCCTGCTCATCGACGGCCACGCCGAGCGCGCGCCGGAGCCGGGACCCACACGAAAGGGTAGGCACATGCTCAGACACTCCCGACGGGCACCCTGGGCAGCGGTCGCTGCGCTCGGTGCCGGGTCGATCGTCGCACTGGCCGGCCTCCAGCCGGCGCAGGCCACGCCCGTGCGCACCGCCGCCGCCGCGGCATCGCCTGCACCGGCAGCCGCGCTGCCTGCAGCCGATCCCGCCACGGGCGAGTACACGCAGCGGTTCCTCGAGATGTACGACAAGATCCACGACCCCGCGAACGGGTACTTCAGCCCGCAGGGCATCCCGTACCACGCGGTCGAGACCCTCATCGTCGAGGCACCCGACCACGGGCACGAGACCACCTCCGAGGCATACAGCTTCTGGATGTGGCTCGAGGCCGCGTACGGTCAGGCGACCGGGGACTGGGAGCCCTTCAACGACGCGTGGGCCACGATGGAGACGTACATGATCCCGCAGTCGGCGGACCAGCCGACGAACTCCTTCTACAACCCGCAGAGCCCGGCCACCTACGCCTCCGAGTACAACCACCCGAGCCAGTACCCGTCGGCGCTCAACAGCGGAGTGACCTCGGGCGTCGACCCCATCGCGAACGAGCTCAAGGCCACGTACGGCACGTCGGACGTCTACGGGATGCACTGGCTCGCAGACGTCGACAACACGTACGGCTTCGGCGCCGCGCCCGGCGTCGGCTGCACGCTCGGCCCGTCCGCCACCGGCACCTCCTACATCAACACCTTCCAGCGCGGCCCGCAGGAGTCCGTCTGGGAGACGATCCCGCAACCTTCGTGCGACGAGTTCACGTACGGCGGCCCCAACGGGTACCTCGATCTGTTCACCCAGGACGCGAGCTACGCCAAGCAGTGGAAGTACACGAACGCGCCGGACGCTGACGCACGCGCGATCGATGCGGCGTACTGGGCCCACACGTGGGCCAGCGAGCAGGGCAAGGCCGGTGAGGTCGCTGCCACCGTGGACAAGGCCTCGAAGATGGGCGACTACCTCCGCTACGCGATGTACGACAAGTACTTCAAGACGATCGGCTGCACGAGCCAGTCGTGTGCGGCCGGCACGGGCAAGGACAGCGCCCACTACCTCATGTCCTGGTACTACGCGTGGGGCGGCGCGCTCGACCAGTCGGCCGGGTGGGCCTGGCGGATCGGCTCGAGCCCGAGCCACTTCGGGTACCAGAACCCCATGGCCGCATGGGCGCTCTCGACACAGAGCGCACTTCAGCCGGCGTCGCCGACAGCGGCGGGGGACTGGGACAAGAGCCTCGACCGCCAGCTCGAGTTCTACACCTGGCTCCAGTCGGCCGAGGGCGGTATCGCCGGAGGAGCGACGAACAGCTGGGACGGCGCCTACGGCACACCGCCGGCCGGCACCCCGACCTTCTACGGGATGGGCTACACCGAGGCGCCCGTCTACCATGACCCGCCCTCCAACCAGTGGTTCGGGATGCAGGTCTGGTCGATGGAGCGCGTCGCCCAGCTCTACTACGCCTCCGGGAACGCCGAGGCCAAGGCGCTCCTCGACAGGTGGGTTCCCTGGGCGCTCGCGAACACCGACGCCACCGGCGGGGCCGACTGGGCCATCCCGTCGAACCTCGGGTGGTCCGGTGAGCCTGACACCTGGGACGCGGCGAACCCCGGCGACAACGCCGGGCTGCACGTGACGGTCACCTCGACGGGGCAAGACGTGGGCGTCGCCGGCGCGTACGCGCGGACGCTCATGTACTACTCCGCCAAGTCCGGCGACACCGAGTCCAAGGCCGTCGCCAAGTCGCTCCTCGACAGCATGTGGACCTTCAACCAGGACGCGCAGGGCGTCTCGACGACCGAGACCCGCGAGGACTACAAGCGTTTCGACGACGTCATGACCGGCACCACGGGCGACGGGCTCTACGTCCCCGCCGGCTGGACCGGGACCATGCCCAACGGCGACGTCATCGCACCGGGCAAGAGCTTCCTCGACATCCGCAGCTGGTACCGCGACGACCCCGACTGGCCGAAGGTCCAGGCCTACCTCGACGGCGGACCGGCACCTGAGTTCAACTACCACCGGTTCTGGGCGCAGACCGCGGTCGCCACCGCGCTCGCGGACTACGACAGGCTGTTCTCCGAGGTGGACCCGACGGACCCGACGGATCCGCCTGCTGACACGACGCCTCCGACGACCCCGACGGGCCTGACCGCCGGGACGAGCACCAC
>NZ_JBDYKL010000054.1:0-17433 GCF_040012415.1 Sanguibacter sp. 25GB23B1 | reverse complement strand
CCCCCCCCCCCCCCCCCCCCCCCCCCCCCCCCCCCCCCCCCCCCCCCCCCCCCACCGGTCTACCGGTCGCGACTACGGCTGGACGGTGGCCGTCCCCTGTGCGGCGGCGATGGCGCTGGAGAGGGCGCCGGGCTCGCTCCAGTTCCCGTTGAAGCGCTCGCCGTCGATGACGACGGTCGGGGTGCCGAAGCCACCCTCCGCGTTCGTCACGGCCGGGTCGCCGTACGCGACCTGCGTCAGTGCTGCGACGAAGTTCTTGTACGGCTGCTCGACGATCCCGGCAGCGACCTCCTCCGACACGCCTGCATCGACGGCGATCGTCTCGATCTGCTCGTCGGTGAGGCCCTCGGTGCCCTCGGCGGGCTGGTTGGTGAAGAGGGCGGTGTTGAACGCCAGCGCGTGCTCGGGGTCGTTCTCCGCGACGTAGGCGAAGGCTGCGGCGGAGCGGGTGGAGAACTCGGTGCCCATGGAGACGCCGTCGAGGATCGAGACGGGGTGGATCACCATGGTGATGTCGCCGGCGCTCCGGAGCTCGTCGAGCTCGGGGCCGTTGAGCGCCTCGAACTGTCCGCAGTTGGGGCACATGTAGTCGAGGTAGACGTCGACGGTCACCGCGTCGTCACCCGAGGTGGAGCCGGCCTCGCCGGTCGCTCCGAAGCTGATGCCACCGGCGGAGTTGGCCACCGCGGGGGCCTCGACCTCTGCGGGGATCTCTGCGATGCCCTCGAGGTCCGGTCCCCCGCTGCGCAGGATCGCCCAGACGATGACGCCGACGATCGCGAGGCCGGCGACGAGCGAGCCGATGATGATCGCACGGGTGCGCTTCTCGCGGCGCAGCTGCTCCTGCTGGAGCTTGAGCGCCTGGGCGCGTGCGGCGTCTCGGCGCTCCGCCTTCGACAGCTGGGGGTCCTTCGTAACCATGCGTTCGCAACCTTTGCAGAGGTGGGCCCGGTGAGAGCCGCCAGTTTACGACCCGAAACTGGGGGGTTCCTGAAGGGGGGACCACACGATCGGGTGCCGGTCGACGATCATGTCGGCGAAGTACGCGGCCACGACGAGCCCCACGAGGACGATGACGAGGCTGCCGAGCCAGCCGGGTGCCACACGCTGCAGGGTCACGCGCGCGCCGTAGCGCGCGAGGAGCGTCACGGGACCGAACCACATGAGCACGGCGGCGATGACGACGCTGACACCGACGACGACGGTGAGCTCCCACCGGTCGCCGCTGCCGAGCACGAGGCGGTCCGTGCTCGCGAACCACCACAGGACCCCGCCCACCACGACGACGGCGCTCGCCGCGACGAGCAGCGACGGCACCGTGGCGACGACCGTTCGGACGAGGTGCCACGGTGCGCGGACGACGGCCTGCACCCCGTCCGACCCGCGGACGCCGCGGTGCTCGCGGCGTGAGTGGAAGGCGTCGTGCGTCACCCCTACGAAGCGGCTGACGAGCACGAGAGCGAGGAGGACGACGAAGGTCCACCCGGGGTAGGTGGCGCCGGCCAGCACGAGCGGCAGCGCGAGCGCGAGGACGGAGCCGGTGCGGCGACGGACGACGGGGCGGGCGTAGCCCGGCGCCTCGAGCGGTGCGAGCGGGACGTCCTGGGTCGAGGTGATCGGGGGCCGGCCGTCCCACGGCTGGTCGGGCTGCTGCCCGACCGTGGCGACGGGGATGAAGGGGGGTGGGGGCGGTCCGGGCGCGTAGCCGTCGGCCGGCTGGGCGACGGGCATGACGACGGTGGAGCCTTCGACAGGGCTCGGCGGTAGCGGCCCGACAGCTCCGATGAGTGCTGTGCTGCCGTCGTTGCTCGGCTCGGCAGCGAGGCCTGAGCCGGGCGACCCGGCCCCTGCCGGTACGACCTCGGTGAGCGGGGCGACGGCGACGGCGGCGGTCGCGTCCTCGGCCGGCTCCGGCTCGTCTCCCTCTTCCGCGGCCGTCCGCAGCACGGCGACGACCTCGTCGGCCGAGAGGCGGTCGGCCGGGTCGGCACACAGAGCTCCTCGCAGGGCCTTCGTCGTGAGCGGACCGAGGCCCGCCGTGTCCGGGTCGCCCGAGCGTGCGCGTGTGATGACGGCCTCGAGCGGGCGCACCCCGAAGGGGGCGCGGCCGGTCGCGGCATAGACGAGGAGCGCTGCCCAGCCCCACCAGTCGCTCGCGACGGACGGGTCCTGGCGGTCGATGAGCTCCGGTGCGAGGTACCCCGGCGTCCCCATGACGAAGCCGGTCGACGTGAGTCGCGCGTCCTCCATGCCGTGGGCGATGCCGAAGTCGATGAGGACCGGCCCGTCGTCGCTGATGAGGACGTTGCTCGGCTTGAGGTCGCGGTGGATGACACCGGCGGCGTGCACGGCCGCGAGCGCGCCCTGGAGCTGGTCGGCGAGCTCGTGCAGGTCGACGGGGTCGAGCGGGCCGCCGTTGGCGATCTCGACCTCGAGCGTCGGGCCGTCGACGAGCTCGGTGACGATGAACATCTCGGCCGAGTCGGCCTCAGCGTCGAGCACCTGCGCGACCGACGGGTGACGGACCTTCTGCAGCGCCGCGACCTCGCGCCCGAGGCGCCTGCGCATCTCCGCGTCGGGAGCGAAGTTCGGGTGGAGGACCTTGAGGGCGACGGGGGTCCCGCCGCCGTCCACAGCCTTGTACACGACGCCCATCGCGCCAGAGCCGAGGGGGGACACGATGCTGTACCCGCCGATCTCCGTCCCAGGTTCCAGTCCGATGCGTTCCATGTGGCAACCGTAGGCGAGACACGCCTCACACCTGTCCAATAGGCGCATTTCTCGGGGTGTCGATACCCTAGGACCGATTCCAAGGAGTTGATCAAGCATGGGTAAAGACGGGTTCAGTCTCGTGGTGGTGGCCAACAGGCTTCCGGTGGACATGACGGTCGCAGAGGACGGGTCCGTCGAGTGGCAGCGGTCCCCCGGTGGACTGGTGACGGCGCTGGAGCCGGTCATGCAGAGCGCCGACGGCGCGTGGGTCGGCTGGTCGGGTGCGGCGGGGCTCGAGGCGGAGCCCTTCGACGCCGACGACATGCGGCTCGTGCCCGTGACCCTCAGCGAGACGGAGATCGAGCGCTACTACGAGGGGTTCTCCAACGACACCCTCTGGCCGCTCTACCACGACGTCATCGCGCCGCCGGCCTTCCACCGTCAGTGGTGGGACGCCTACCGGCGCGTCAACCAGCGCTTCGCCGAGGCCGCAGCCGGCCAGGCCGCGCAGGGCGCGATCGTCTGGGTCCAGGACTACCAGCTCCAGCTCGTGCCGAAGATGCTGCGAGAGCTGCGCCCCGACCTGCGCATCGGCTTCTTCAACCACATCCCGTTCCCACCCCTCGAGCTCTTCCAGCAGCTCCCGTGGCGCAGGCAGGTCATCGAAGGCCTGCTCGGAGCCGACCTCATCGGCTTCCAGCGGGCGGGCGACGCGTCGAACTTCATCCGCGCCGTGCGCCGCCTCACCGACCTCACCACGCGTGGCCAGATCATCACGATGGAGGGGCACGACGGGAAGCCGAGCCGCCACGTCCGCGCGGCTCCGTTCCCCATCTCCATCGACTCCCAGCGGTTCGACGACCTCGCCCGCACCCCCGAGGTCCAGGCCCGTGCCCGGGCGATCCGCGAGGACCTCGGCGACCCCGAGATCGTCATGCTCGGCGTCGACCGGCTCGACTACACGAAGGGCATCCGGCACCGGATCAAGGCCTACGGCGAGCTCCTCCAGGACGGGCGCCTCGACCCGAGCAAGTCCACGCTCGTCCAGGTCGCCAGCCCGAGCCGCGAGAACGTCGGCGCCTACCAGGAGCTCCGCGAGCACGTCGAGGGCCTCGTGGGCCGCCTCAACGGCGAGTACGGGGAGATCGGCCACAGCGCCATCCACTACCTGCACCACTCCTACCCGCCGGACGAGATGGCTGCGCTGTATCTCGCCGCCGACGTCATGCTCGTGACGTCCTTGCGCGACGGCATGAACCTCGTGGCGAAGGAGTACGTCGCCGCGCGCTCCGACGACAACGGCGTCCTCGTGCTGTCCGAGTTCACCGGCGCGGCCGACGAGCTCGCCGGGGCGCTCCTCGTGAACCCGCACGACATCGACGGCATGAAGGAGGCCATCCTCCACGGCGCGCACATGGACCCCAAGGACAAGCGCAAGCGCATGCGCCGCCTGCGTCGGCGCGTGCTCACCGACGACGTCGCGAAGTGGTCCGAGAGCTTCCTCGGTGTCCTGAGCGCCATGCCGTCCCGCACCACCTACGTCTGAGGTCCATCATGTCGCTCGAATCCGTCCCGTCCGCCGTCGCGAGCCTCGTGGAGCGACTCGGGCGCTCCGCCCAGACCGGGCCCGTGCTCGTCGCGACCGATTTCGACGGGGTGCTCGCCCCGCTCGTCGACGACCCGTCGGCGTCCCGGTCGACCCCTGCCGCGAGCGCGGCGCTCGTCCGGCTCGCCGCGCTGCCTCACGACCGCGTGCGCGTCGCCCTCGTCTCCGGTCGCAATCTCGAGACGCTGGCCCAGCTCGCGCACGCACCGTCCGGCGCGATCCTCGTCGGGAGCCACGGGGCGGAGCGCGGCGCGATCCAGCAGGACCCGAGCGACGACACGAGCACCCGCCTGCCCGACCTCGTGCGCGAGCCCTTCACCGTGACCTCCGAGCAGGCATCGATGCTCTCCGAGGTCACCGAGGGGCTCGAGGCGGTCGCGAGCCGGGTCGAGGGCGCCTGGGTCGAGCACAAGCCGTCCGCGGCCGTCCTGCACACCCGCCTGTCGGCGGAGGCCGCCGCCGCGGAAGCCTCGGCGGAGGCGGTCGCGCTCGGTGAGCGTCTGGGCGCCCACGTCATGAGCGGCAAGGGCGTCGTCGAGGTCGCGGTGGTCGAGACGTCGAAGGGGCAGGCGCTCCTCGACCTGCGCGCCGAGCTCGGGGCTCCGGTCGTCTTCTACATGGGCGACGACGTGACGGACGAGCGTGCGTTCGCCGTCCTCGGGGACGAGGACCTCACGGTGAAGGTCGGCTCCGGCGAGACCGTCGCCCGCCTGCGGGTGGCCGACACCGACGAGGCGGCCGAGATGCTCACCGCGCTCGCGGACGCCCTCGAGCAGGCGCTCGCCTAAGCCTGCGGGCAGGTGTCGCCGGCAGCACCATGTGACGGCTGACACAAGCGCGTGTACGATGCTCGACAGGCTCAGGTCGCCACGACCGGGGTCACAACTGAAGACGAGTGTCAGCGCGGACACCATGCACCACGCGAAGCGAGACACCCCATTCACTACGGATCGTCCGGCACGTACCTGCCGGTGAAGGGATGCCATCACCATGGCTACAGTTACTTTCGACCACGCCAGCCGCATCTACCCCGGGACCGAGCGCCCCGCGGTGGACCAGCTCAACCTCCACGTCGAGGACGGCGAGTTCCTCGTCCTCGTGGGCCCCTCGGGCTGTGGAAAGTCGACCTCCCTGCGCATGCTCGCAGGTCTCGAGGACGTCAACGCGGGCCGCATCCTCATCGGTGACCGCGACGTCACCGACGTGCAGCCCAAGGACCGCGACATCGCGATGGTCTTCCAGAACTACGCGCTGTACCCGCACATGTCCGTCGCGGACAACATGGGCTTCGCCCTGAAGATCGCCGGCAAGCCGAAGGCCGAGATCCGCTCACGCGTCGAAGAGGCCGCGAAGATCCTCGACCTCAGCGAGTACCTCGACCGCAAGCCGAAGGCGCTCTCCGGTGGCCAGCGCCAGCGCGTCGCCATGGGCCGTGCGATCGTCCGTCAGCCGCAGGTCTTCCTCATGGACGAGCCGCTGTCGAACCTCGACGCCAAGCTCCGCGTCCAGACCCGCACGCAGATCGCGTCGCTGCAGCGTCGCCTCGGCGTCACGACCGTCTACGTCACGCACGACCAGACCGAGGCGCTCACCATGGGCGACCGCATCGCGGTCCTCAAGGACGGCCTCCTCCAGCAGGTCGGCACCCCGCGCGAGATGTACGACGCCCCCCAGAACGTCTTCGTCGCCGGCTTCATCGGCTCCCCCGCGATGAACCTCGGCACGTTCACGATCAACAACGGCGTCGCCCAGATCGGTCAGGCGCGCATCCCGATCTCCCGCAGCGCCATCGCCGGCATGACGGCCGAGGACAAGGGCAAGGTCACCCTCGGGTTCCGCCCCGAGGCCCTCGACATCGTCGACGCCTCCGACCCGTCCGCGATCCCCATCGAGGTGAACATCGTCGAGGAGCTCGGCTCCGACGCATACGTCTACGGCACCCTCAAGGGCGTCGACGGCGTCGACCTCCACTCCGCCGGTGCAGGCGACCACGAGGTCATCGTGCGCATCAACCCGCGCACGGCACCCGCGAAGGGCGAGCGCATCCACGTCTCGATCCGCGCGGGCCAGGAGCACGTCTTCTCCGCGAGCACCGGTCTCCGGCTCGACAGCATCTGACGTAGGTTGAGGGGGCGGGTCCGGCCGAGAGGCTGAACCCGCCCCCTTCGCTCTGTCCGCACGAGCCCGCGCGGACACCGGCTCCCCCGGCCCGCTCCGACCCACGGAAAGGAACACCCCCGTGGCGCAGAACCTCCAGATCACGGCGGCGTCACCCGACCCCGCCCTGCTCGACCTCCCGTGGGACGTCCCGCTCGAGGAGTGGCCGGCCTCCGTGCTCGCCGCCCTCCCTCGCGGTCTGTCGCGGCACGTCGTGCGGTTCGTCCGGCTGTCCGGAGGGGTCATCGCGGTCAAGGAGATCGGCGAGTCGGTCGCGTACCGCGAGTACGAGCTGCTGCGCCAGCTGAGCCGCGTCGACGTCCCGAGCGTCGAGCCGGTCGGCGTCATCACGGGCCGCCAGGACAAGAACGGTGAGCGGCTCGAAGCGGTGCTCATCACGAAGCACCTGCAGTTCTCCCTGCCCTACCGTTCCCTCTTCAGCCAGACGCTCCGCCCGGACACGGCGACGCGTCTCATCGACGCTCTCGCCGTCCTCCTCGTCCGCCTCCACCTCATCGGCTTCTACTGGGGTGACGTGTCGCTCTCCAACACCCTCTTCCGGCGCGACGCCGAGACCTTCGCGGCCTACCTCGTCGACGCCGAGACCGGCGACCTCCACCAGAAGCTGAGCAACGGCCAGCGGAACTACGACGTGGACCTCGCGCGCACGAACATCATCGGCGAGCTCATGGACCTCGCGGCCGGCGAGCTCCTCGACGAGGACATCGACACCATCGCCATCGGCGACGCGCTGCTCGAGCGGTACAACGAGCTGTGGAGCGCCCTCACGGAAGAGGAGTCGTTCGGGTCCGACGAGCGCTGGCGCGTCGCAGCCCGCATCGAACGCCTCAACCACCTCGGCTTCGACGTCGGTGAGCTGGAGATGACCACCGACATCGACGGGACGAGCGTCCAGATCCAGCCGAAGGTGGTCGACGCCGGCCACCACTCCCGCCGGCTCATGCGCCTCACCGGACTCGATGTCCAGGAGAACCAGGCACGTCGCCTGCTCAACGACCTCGATGCCTTCCGTGCGGCGACGGAGCGCCAGAACGACGACGAGGAGTTCGTGGCCCACGACTGGTTCTCCGGTGTCTTCGAGCCCACCGTCCGTGCCGTCCCGCGGGACCAGCGACGCAAGCTCGAGCCGGCACAGCTCTTCCACGAGGTCCTCGACCACCGGTGGTACATCTCGGAACAGGCAGGACGCGACGTGCCGATGTCGGAGGCTGTGGAGAGCTACGTCGACCAGGTCCTCCGGCACCGGCCGGACGAGATGGCCATCCTCGGGCTCCCGCCGGAAGCCGCAGACCAGCAGGAGTAGCAGCACGCGTGCAGGAACGCCCGTGGGGGCCGGTCTCGTCAGACCGGCCCCCACGGGCGTTCCTGGGCGTCTCGCGGGCCTGTGCTCAGGCCTTCGCGGCCTCGGACCTGCGCGTGCGCGCCACCTCGTAGAGCGAGATCCCGGCGGCGACCCCGGCGTTGAGGGACTCGACCTCGGACCCGATGGGGATCGACGCGATGACGTCGCACGTCTCGCGCACCAGCCGGGACAGTCCCTTGCCCTCAGACCCGACCACGAGCACGAGCGGGTCGGTCGCGAAGGCCAGCTCACCGATCTCGGTCGACCCACCGCCGTCGAGCCCGACGATGAAGCACCCGGCAGACTTGTACTCGAGGAGCGTCCGGACGAGGTTCGTGGCGCGAGCCACGGGGACCCGGGCGGCCGCTCCGGCAGAGACCTTCCATGCCGACGCGGTGACGCCGGCCGAGCGACGCTCGGGGACGAGCACGCCGTGCGCGCCGAAGGCTCCTGCGGAGCGCAGGACGGCACCGAGGTTGCGCGGGTCCGTCACCCCGTCGAGGGCGATGATGAGCGGGCGCTCCCCGGCCGTCGCCGCGGCGTCGAGGAGGTCGTCGGGCTCGCTGTACTCGTACGGCGGAACCTGGATCGCGACCCCCTGGTGCACGGAGTCGTCGGTGAGCCGGTCAAGCTCCGGCTTCGTGACCTCGAGGAGGTTGTAGCCGCGGCCCGAGGCGATCTGGAGGATCTCCCGCGTGCGGTCGTCAGCCTCGAGACGCGTGCCGAAGTAGACCGTCGTCACAGGGATGCGGGCACGGAGCGCCTCAAGGACGGCGTTGCGCCCCGCGACGATCTCGTGGGTCGCCGACCCGCTGCGCTTGGCGGGCTTGCCGCGGCTCGGACCCGAGGAGCGGCTGCCGGTGGGGCGAGCGTACCCACCCGCACTGGGCCGGCCGCTGCTCCCCTGGCGCGGGGACGAGGATGCAGCGCCCTGACGCGGGCTGCTCGAGCCGCCGTTGCGTCCGCTCTCGTACGTCTCGCCACGCTCGGCCGCAGCCTTGCGCTTCGACGCGATGTGGTGCGGGCGCTCCTCCGCCTTCGGCGTCGGCCCGCGGCCCTCGAGGGCCTGCTTGCCCCAACCGCCGGAGCCGATCTTCGCACCCTTCTTGGAACCTGCCTTGCGCACCGCTCCGCGGCGCTGTGAGTTGCCTGCCATCAGTTCTGGTCCTCCGTAGGTGTGGCGGCGAGTGTCCATCGCGCGCCGGTAGCTGAGTCCTCGACGAGGATGCCGGCCCGCGCGAGGCGGTCCCGGATAGCGTCCGAGGTGGCGAAGTCCCGGGCCGCGCGCGCGTCGGCGCGGGCCTCGAGCTCGCAGGTGATGAGGGCGTCGAGAGCGGTGGCGTACCGGCTGTCGCCGGACGTGTCCGCCCACTGGGCCGGGTCGAGGCCGAGCACGTCGAGCATGGACCGCACGGCGACGAGCTCGGCACGCGCACCGTGGTCGTCCCGCTCAGCGAGGGCCGAGTTACCTGCCTTGAGGTGCTCGTGCACGACGGCGAGCGCCGCCGAGACATTGAGGTCGTCGTCCATCGCCGCGACGAACGCAGCGGGGAGCTCCGCCCCGGTCACCGCGTCCGCGGGCAGCGCCCCGACCCGCTCCGTCGCACGCTCGACGAAACCGAGGAAACGGTCCCACGTGGCGTCCGCGTCGGCGACCGTCTCCGCCGTCCACTCGATCATGGAGCGGTAGTGGACCCCAGCGAGCGCGAATCGCAGGACCGCCGGCCGGGTGCGCTGGAGGACCTCGGAGACGAGCAGCCCGTTGCCCAGCGACTTGCTCATCTTCGCGCCACCCTGGGTCACCCACGCGGAGTGCATCCAGTACCGCGCGAAGTCGTAGCCGGCCGCTCGGGACTGCGCCTGCTCGTTCTCGTGGTGCGGGAACCGCAGGTCGAGCCCTCCGCCGTGGATGTCGAAGGTCTGCCCCAGGTAGCGCTGCGCCATGGCCGAGCACTCGAGGTGCCATCCGGGTCGTCCCCGACCGAAGGGGGTGGGCCAGGACGCGCTCTCCGGCTCCCTCGGCTTGGCGGCCTTCCACAGCGCGAAGTCGCGCGGGTCCCGCTTCGCGCTGACCTCGCTCTCGTCCTGTGCGGGCGCGAGATCCTCGAGACGTTGGTTGGTCAGCGACCCGTACTGCTCCCACGACCGCACGTCGAAGTACACGTCGCCCTCGCCCGCCTGATAGGCGTGCCCCGCCTCGACGAGGCGTTCCATGAGGTCGACCATGTCCGTCACGTGGCCGGTCGCCCGCGGCTCGTACGTCGCGGGCAGGTTGCCGAGCGCCGCGTACGCGTCTGAGAAGGCGCGTTCGTTGATCGCGGCCCACGCCCACCACGGTTCGTCGGCCGCCGCGGACTTCGCGATGATCTTGTCGTCGATGTCCGTGACGTTGCGGATGTACGTGACCCGCAGGCCCGTCCGGCGCAGCCAGCGCACGAGAACGTCGAACGCCACGGAGAAGCGCATGTGGCCGATGTGGGGCGCTCCCTGGACCGTCGCACCACACACGTAGAGCCCGACCTCACCCTGGATCACGGGGTGGAAGTCGCGCAGATCACGCGTGGCGGTGTCGTACAGTCGAAGGGTCACGGACCTAAGGTTACCGGCGGGCGCCCTCGTGCGATGAACCGGCGCGGGTGCGTGACGGTTCGGGAGCGCCTCCACCCCCTCGCACCTGCGCCGGACGACGTGTCAGGACGGCTCGGCGAGCGTCGCGAGGTACTGCGCGAGCATCCGCACCTGCGACTCCGCCAGCTCGGTGTCGCGGTCGACCACCCAGGCCAGGCAGACGCCGTCGAGGAACGTCGCCGCGAACCGGGCGATCTCCTCGGCCGGGCGCGACCAGGTGATGCCGTCCCGCTGGGCGAGGAAGCCGAGCAGCGTCAGCGCCGCGTCGTACGCGCGGTCGTAGCGACCCGAGACGAGCGGACGAAGCATCGTGCGACGCAGGGCGAGCATCGCGAGCTCGTAGCTCACGAGCTGGAGGTCCCTGCGGGCGGACATCATCCCCCACAGCTGCAACGCGATCGACTCGAGCGCTTCACCGAGCGACCCCGGCACGTCGAGATCGACGGCCTCGAGGCCGATGTGCCGCCTGCCCAGCGATGCACTCATCGCCTGGAGCAGGTCCGCGTGGTCGTCGAAGCTGCCGTGCGCCGCGTCCCAGGACATCCCGGCGGCGTGCGCCGCCGCCCGCAGGTTCACGTGCTCGACACCTTGGTCGGCCGCAAGCTCCAACGCCGCGTCGACGACCCGGTCCCGGCGCTCGTCGAGCGTCCATCCCATAGTGCCCTCCTCGGTCTCGTCCCCCGCAACCACCTCATCATGCTGCACCGATGGGCGTGGAGGACTCTTGACCCAGTGGGTGGACGCACCCGGTCGCACAGGCGAGAACCCCACCGGCCCTCCCGGGGCCTACCCGTCGTACGCGGCCTGGAGGTCCGGGATCGAGATCTTGACCATCGGAAGCATCGCCTCCATGACACGCTGCGACCGCACGGGGTCCGGGTCGGAGAGCAGGGACTTGAGCTGGACGGGGACGACCTGCCACGACACGCCGAACCTGTCCTTGAGCCAGCCGCACTGCGAGGGGGAGCCACCGTCGCTCAGGAGAGCGTCCCAGATCCGGTCGAGCTCGTCCTGGCCCTCGACCTCGACGGCGAAGGACACCGCCTCGGTGAACGCGGACGGCGGGCCGCCGTTGAGCGCCTGGAAGGGGCGTCCGTCGAGCTCGAGCTCGACGAGGATGGCTGTTCCCGCGGGGAGCGGGCCGCCCTCGCCATACCGGGAGACGTCGCCGATCCGCGAGTTCTTGAAGATGGACACGTAGAACGTGGCGGCGTCCTCGGCCTCGGTGCCGAACCACAGGCAGGGCGTGATGGTGCTCATGAACGACTCCTTCGTCGCGGCTGATCGGTGCACCTCTCAGGATCGCACCGGGATGCGACGGTTTCTAGACCGGCACGACGAGCGCCGTGGCGATGGCGGCCAGGCCCTCTCCTCGGCCGGTGAGGCCGAGCCCGTCGGTCGTCGTCGCCGTGACCGTCACCGGCGCTCCTGCCGCGGCGCTGAGCGCGACCTGCGCCTCGGCGCGACGCGTGCCCAGTCGCGGTCGGTTGCCGACGAGCTGGACGGCGACGTTGCCGATCTCGAACCCGGCAGCCCGGACCCGCGCGGCCGCCTCGGCGAGCAGCGCGGCCCCCGCGGCGTCGGCCCACTCCGGGGCGCTCGTGCCGAAGTTGGAGCCGAGGTCACCGAGCCCGGCGGCGGAGAAGAGCGCGTCCGCCGCGGCGTGGGCGACGACGTCGGCGTCCGAGTGGCCCGCGAGCCCCTGCTCGTCCGGCCAGTACAGCCCGGCGACCCAGAGCTCACGCGGTGCGTCGGCTGGAGCGAAGGCGTGGACGTCCACACCGAGGCCGGTGCGCGGCAGGACGGTCACCGGGCTCCGTCCGTCGCACCGGGAGCGTCGGTCTGCCCCGCGGCGAGATCGCTCGCGAGCAGTCTCGCCACGGCGAGGTCGTGCGCCGTCGTGATCTTCAGGGCTGCCGAGTGGCCCTCGACGACCCATACCGTCTCGCCCACGGCCTCGACGAGGGTCGCGTCGTCCGTCGCGGCGGTCTCCTCGGAGCGCGCTCGGTCGACGCCCGCCGCGTGTGCGCGGACGAGCAGGTCCCAGGTGAAGCCCTGAGGCGTCTGGACCGCACGCAGCGACGAACGGTCCGCGGTGCCCGCGACGAGCTCCGGCCCGCTGGCATCGAGCGCGGGCGCGACGAGCTTCATCGTGTCGGTCACCGCGTATCCGGGGATCACCGCGCTGTATCCGGCACGCACGGTCTCGATGATGCGCTGCATCATCTCTGCCGGGGCCAGCGGACGCGCCGCGTCGTGCACGAGGACGACCTCGTAGGCCGGGTGTCCTGCGGCTTCTCGCTCGAGCGCTGCGATCCCGGCCGCCACGGAGGCCTGCCGCGTCGCTCCGCCGGGGACGACCTCCCACGGGACCGTCAGCTCGGACGTCGACCGGAGGACGTCCTCGAAAGCTGCGACATGGTCGACGGGCGCCGTCACGACGATGCGGCAGACCTCACCGGTCGATGCCAGCCCCAACGCCGCGTGCGCCAGGAGCGTCCGGCCGGCGAGCTCGACGAGCGCCTTCGGGTAGCCAAAACCAAGACGGCTGCCGGAACCGGCAGCCGTCAGGATGGCGACGGAGGCCATGGTCGCCGTCACGGGGTGGTGCTCGTCGAACGTCGGTGCACTCAGGATGCGAGGACCTCGTCGAGGATCGCTTCGGCCTTCTCCTCTTCGGTGTGCTCGGCGAGTGCGAGCTCCGACACGAGGATCTGACGAGCACGAGCTAGCATGCGCTTCTCGCCGGCCGAGAGGCCACGATCTGCATCCCGGCGCGAGAGGTCGCGGACGACCTCAGCGACCTTGATCACGTCACCGGACGCGATCTTCTCGACGTTGGCCTTGTACCGACGCGACCAGTTCGTCGGTTCTTCCGTGTACGGGGCGCGCAGGACCTCGAACACGCGGTCGAGACCCTCCTGGCCCACGACGTCACGGACTCCGACGAGGTCGACGTTGTCCGCTGGCACCTCGATCGTCAGATCTCCCTGCGCAACCTTGAGCTTGAGGTAGATCTTGTCCTCGCCACGGACTGTTCTGGTCTTGATCTCTTCGATAAGAGCGGCACCGTGGTGCGGGTAGACAACGGTCTCCCCAACTGTGAACGTCATCTGTGGAAGTCCCCTTTCGCGGATGCCCATCTTACCACGTCAGAACGTTGGAATTCCGGGGCGGTCGTCAGGTATCACGCGCGAGGACACTCGAGCGCGGCCCGGGTCGGGCCCCGCGCTGTGGCTGCGACCACAGCGTCGAGGGCGCGTGGAAGACCGGTGGACCGGTACGATCGGGAGGATATGGCCCGCGCCGGTCGTCGCGGGCTGAGCAGCCGGAAGCCGCCACGCGAGGCCCGCACGCGACTACAGGAGTTCACCAGATGCGCCAGAAGACCTTGCCCCGTCCAGCGCTCGCCCTCGGCGTCGCAGGTCTCGCCCTCGCGCTCTCCGCGTGCTCGCCGATCACGACGGACGAGCCGTACGCGGCCTCCGACGGCATTCGCGCACAGGTGGGCGACCTCGAGGTCCTCAACCTCATGATCATCAGCGAGGGCGACGGAGCCGCCGGGCGCCTCCTCGGCGCTGTGAGCAGCTCGGCGACGGAGTCCTCCACGTTGACGATCACCGCACAGGACGGCTCGATCGAGATCCCCGTGCGGCTCGACGCCGGACAGACCGTCAACTTCTCGGCGGACGGCGAGCGCGAAGACATCGCGAGCGTCCCGGTCGCGACGGGCGCGAACCTCCCCGTGACGTTGACCGACGCCTCCGGCGAGAGCGTCGACGTCTACGTGCCGGTGCTCGACGGCACGCTCGGCGAGTACGCGGACTCGGTCCCGACCGAGTAGGCGCACGGCCGTCCGCGGGCCGACCGCTGAGAGGACCGCAGCAGCGGCGCCAACCGCAGGAAGCGCACGAGGGCCGGTCTCCCCCAGGGGAGGCCGGCCCTCGTCGTGCTCAGCGGCTCGTGCGGGCGCAGGTCACCCGAAACGACCGGAAATGTAGTCCTCGGTCGCCTTCTGAGTCGGCGAAGAGAACATGGTCGAGGTCTCGTCCATCTCGATGAGACGGCCGGGCTTGCCCGTCCCCGCGATGTTGAAGAAGGCGGTGCGGTCGCTCACGCGAGCCGCCTGCTGCATGTTGTGGGTGACGATGACGATCGTGTACTCGTCCTTGAGCTCGGCCATGAGGTCCTCGATGGCGAGCGTGGAGATCGGGTCGAGCGCCGAGCAGGGCTCGTCCATGAGGAGGATGTCCGGCTTCACCGCGATCGCGCGTGCGATGCACAGACGCTGCTGCTGTCCGCCGGAGAGGGACGACCCCGGGCGACCGAGGCGGTCCTTCACCTCGTTCCACAGGTTGGCGCCCTGCAGCGACGACTCGACGAGGTCCGACGCGTCGGACTTCGAGATACGACGGTTGTTCAACCGGACGCCCGCGAGGACGTTCTCTTCGATGGACATCGTCGGGAACGGGTTCGGCCGCTGGAAGACCATGCCGACCTGGCGTCGGACCTCGACCGGGTCGACCTCCGGCGCGTAGAGGTCCCGACCGTCCATGACGGCCTTGCCCTCGACACGCGCGCCGGGGATGACCTCGTGCATGCGGTTGAGCGTGCGGAGGAAGGTGGACTTCCCGCAGCCCGACGGGCCGATGAGCGCCGTGACGGAACGCTCCTCGATGGCCATGGACACGTCAGCCACGGCGAGGAAATCGCTGTAGTAGACGTTCAGGTCGCTGACGTCGATGCGCTTGGACACGTGGTTCCTTTCAGGGTGCTCGCCGGTGCGGAGGCGGTGACGGCGGACGGTGCGGGGTGAGTCGGGCGGCCGCCGGTCAACGGGTCGCCTTGGGCGAGAAGTACCGGCTCACGAGCCGGGCGACGACGTTGAGGATCATGACGATCGCGATGAGTGTCAGTGCGGCGGCCCAGGCCCGGTCGACACCGATGCCGCCCTGTGAGTACTGACGGTAGGCGTACACCGGGAGCGTCGCCATGCGGCCGTCGAAGAGGTCCCAGTTGACGTCCGCGATGATCCCGACGGTGAGCAGCAGCGGGGCTGTCTCGCCGATGACGCGGGCGACGGCGAGCATGACTCCGGTGACGATCCCCGCGACGGCCGTGCGCAGGACGACCTTGATGATCGTCAGGTACTTCGGCACGCCGAGCGCGTACGCGGCCTCGCGCAGCTCGTTCGGGACGAGACGCAGCATCTCCTCCACCGACCGGATGACCACCGGGATCATGAGGACCGAGAGTGCGGCCGCACCCATGAGACCGGACCGGTAGGCCGGGCCGAACACCATGGTGAAGAGCGTGAAGGCGAACAGACCCGCGACGATCGACGGGATCCCGGTCATGACGTCGACGAGGAACGTGATGCTGCGGGCGAGGTGGCCCTGCCCGTACTCGACGAGGTAGATCGCGGTCAGGAGCCCGATGGGGACCGAGATGACCGCCGCGGCGAGCGTGATGAGGAGGGTCCCCATGATCGCGTGGTAGACGCCACCCTCGGTCATCTGACCGTAGACACCCACCATGTTGGTGTTGAGGAAGGTGACGCTGAACTGCTTGGACCCTTCCTTGACGACCGTCCACAGCAGGGAGATGAGCGGGATGAGCGCCACGCCGAACGCCAGCGTCACGAGTGTCGTGGCCAGGCGGTCCGTGGCACGGCGCTCGCCCTCGACCACGCGGGACGTCACGGTCAGCCCGACGGCGTAGAGCACGATCGCGGTGGCGACCACGGTCGCGACCGTGGGGCTCCCGAGCACGAGCATGAGCAGGAAGGCGAGGACGAGCGCGCCGGCCGCGAACGCCCACGGCGACCAGGTGGGGAGCCTGCGGCGAGCTGAGGTCTGCGTCCCCGCGAGGGGGTCGACGGTCGTGGTCGTCATCAGTTGGCTCCAGAGAACTCGCTGCGGCGGGAGATGATCCACCGCGCGAACATGTTGACGGCGAGGGTGATCACGAACAGCGCGAGGCCGGTCGCGATGAGCGCACTGACGGACAGCCCGGACGCCTCCGGGAACTTCGAGGCGATGTTCGCCGCGATCGACTGGTGCTGTCCCGGCTTGAGCAGGAAGAAGGAGTACAGGAATCCTGGGGACAGGATCATGAGGACTGCCATCGTCTCGCCGAGCGCGCGGCCGAGTCCGAGCATGGAGGCGCTGATGACGCCCGAGCGGCCGAACGGGATGACGGCCATGCGGACCATCTCCCAGCGCGTAGCGCCCAGTGCGAGCGCAGCCTCCTCGTGCAGGACGGGCGTCTGGAGGAAGACCTCACGAGTGACCGCGGTGATGATCGGGAGGATCATGACCGCGAGGACGACCGACGCGGTGAGAATGTTCTTCGCCGGAGGCTGGTACCCCTCGAACAGCGGGATGAAGCCGAGGAAGTCGGTCATCCACCGGAAGATCGGGTCGAGCGTCGGGGCGAGCCACAACGCACCCCACAAGCCGTAGACGACCGACGGGATGGCCGCGAGGAGGTCGATGACGTACCCGAGCGCCTGCGCGAGGGCGCGCGGCGCATAGTGTGAGATGAAGAGCGCGATCCCGACCGAGAGCGGGACGGCGATGAGGAGCGCGAGCAGCGACGCGAGCAGCGTGCCGAAGATCAGCGGTCCGACGTAGGCCAGCAGCGAGTCTCCCTGGAACCAGGAGATCTCCTGCAGCTCTTCGGGGCTGGCGGTCAGCGCGGGCCACGCGCGCAGCACGAGGAACCCGGCGACTGCCGCCAGGGTGAGGAGGATGGTCAGGCCTGCGGCGACGGAGAGGTACTGGAAGACGCGCCCGGCGATGCCGCCCTGGTTGCGCTTCACGTCCGGCTCTCTCTCGTCGTGCTGCTTCTCGGCCCTCGTGGGGCTCAGTACGGCCACTGGTTCTCCGTCGATGGTGATGGGTGGATCGGGTCGAACGGCGGGTGGGGGGGGGGGGGGGGGGGGGGGGGGGGGGGGGGGGGGGGG
>NZ_JBDYKL010000053.1:0-18360 GCF_040012415.1 Sanguibacter sp. 25GB23B1 | reverse complement strand
CGGCCTGGAAGGCCGCGACGTTCCCGACGCCGCTCGCGTGGGGTGCGTCGTTCGACCCAGCACTGGTCTACGAGGTGGGCGACGCGATCGGCGCGTCCATGCGCGAGCTCGGCATCCACCAGGGTCTCGCGCCGGTGCTCGACGTCATCCGTGACCCCCGGTGGGGCCGGGTCGACGAGTGCATCGGCGAGGATCCCTATCTCGTCGGCACGGTCGGTACCGCCTACGTCCGGGGACTGCAGGACGCGGGCGTCCATGCGACGCTCAAGCACTTCGTCGGCTACTCCGGCTCGACCGCCGGGCGCAACCACGCGCCGGTGAGCGCCGGACCGCGCGAGATCGCGGACATGTACCTGCCGCCGTTCGAGATGGCGGTGCGTGACGGCGGCGTGCGGTCGGTCATGAACTCCTACGCCGAGATCGACGGCGTCCCCATGGCCGCGAACGCCGAGTACCTCACCACCCTCCTGCGCGAGACGTGGGGCTTCGACGGCGTCGTGGTCGCCGACTACTTCGCGGTCGCCTTCCTCCAGGTCATGCACAACGTCGCCGCCGACCGCGGGGAGGCGGCAGCACTGGCCCTCGAGGCCGGCATCGACGTCGAGCTCCCGACCGGCGACGCCTACCTCCGTCCGCTCGCGGAGCGGGTCCTCGCCGGCCAGCTCGACGAGACGTACGTCGACCGCGCCGTGCTGCGCGCCCTCGCGCAGAAGGAGGAGCTCGGGCTCCTCGACCCGGACGCGTTCGAGGACGAGCCGCCCACGAGCGTCGAGCTCGACTCGTCGCACCACCAGGCGCTCGCGCGGCGCCTCGCGGAGGAGTCGGTCGTCCTCCTGTCGAACGACGGCGTCCTGCCCTTCGCGCGGCGCGCGACCCCGCTGTCCCGGGTCGCGGTCGTCGGGCCGAACGCCCACCGCGCCGAGGCGCTCATGGGCTGCTACTCCTTCGTCAACCACGTGCTGCCGCACCACCCGGGCGTCGCTCCCGAGCTCGCGCTGCCGACCGTGCTCGACGCGCTCGGCACGGCGTTCGGAGACGTCGGCCTGGCGCAGCCGGAGCTCGTCCACGTCGAGGGCTGCGACGTCGAGACGGACGACACGTCGGGCTTCGCCGAGGCGGTCGCCGCCGTCGAGGGTGCCGACGTCGCGGTCGTCGTCGTCGGTGACCAGGCCGGTCTCTTCGGCCGTGGCACCGTCGGCGAGGGCAACGACTCCGAGTCGCTCGAGCTCCCCGGTGTGCAGCGGGAGCTCGTCGAGGCACTCGTCGCGACGGGGACACCTGTGGTCATGGTCATGCTCACCGGTCGCCCGTACGCGGTGGCCTGGGCGCTCGACGGCACCGGCGCCAAGCCGGCAGCGGTGCTCCAGGCGTTCTTCCCCGGCGAGGGCGGCGGCCTCGCGGTCGCGGACATCCTCACCGGGCGGGTCAACCCCTCCGGCCGGCTGCCCGTGTCCCTGCCCCGCTCGTCGGGCGCCATGCCGTACTCGTACCTCCACCCGGTCCTCGGCGGACGCTCGGACGTCACGGCGACCGACTCGACCCCGCTGCGCCCGTTCGGGTTCGGGCTGTCCTACACGTCGTTCGCGTACACGGACCTCGTGGTCGACGCGACGGTGGCCGCCGGTGGCACGTTCACCGCGTCCGTCACCGTGACGAACACGGGGACCGCGGCGGGCGACGACGTCGTCCAGCTCTACGGCCACGACGTCGTCGGCTCGGTCCCGCGACCCGTCGTCCAGCTCCTCGGCTACGCGCGCGTGGCGCTCGCGCCCGGGGCGTCGACACGGGTGACCTTCGCCGTGCCGACCACCCGCCTCGCGTTCACCGACCGCGGCATGACGAAGATCGTCGAGCCCGGCGACGTCCAGGTGTGGATCGGTGCCCACGCGGCGGCCTGCGCGCCGACGGCCCCTGTCGTCAACCCGACCGACGGGGCCATCCCGGCCGGTGACCACGAGGAGCTCCCTGCTCTCCCGGGCGACGTCACGCCGCGCGCTGTCATCTCCGTCACCGGGGACGTCCACGAGGTCGTCGGGACCGACGCCCGGCTCGTCGAGGTGACGACGGAGGCGCTGTGACGGGACGGCGGCTGACGGGGGCAGCGTCGTGACGATCGTGCAGAACCCGGTCCTGCCGGGGACCTATCCGGACCCGAGCGTCTGCCGGGTGGGCGAGGACTACTACCTCGTCACGTCGACGTTCGAGTACCTGCCCGGCCTGCCGGTGTTCCACAGCCGGGACCTCGTCCACTGGGAGCAGCTCGGCCACGTCGTCGACCGGCCGGGCATGCTCGACTACGACGGGATCCGCTCCTCGGGAGGGCTCTACGCACCGACGCTGCGGCACCGCGACGGCGTGTTCTGGCTCGTGTGCACGCTCGTCGGCGAGAAGGACGGGGCGCGGGGCGGCAACTTCATCGTCACCGCGACGGACCCGGCCGGGCCGTGGTCCGACCCGGTGTGGCTCGAGGGCGGCGGGATCGACCCGTCGCTGTTCTTCGACGACGACGGGCGCGTGTGGGTGCACGGCACGCGACTGGCGGTCGAGCCGGAGTGGCACGACCAGACCGAGGTGTGGATCCGTGAGCTCGACCCGGAGACCATGACGCTCGTCGGCCCGGAGAGCATCGTGTGGAGCGGCGCGGTGCGTGGCGCCGTGTGGGCGGAAGGCCCGCACCTCTATCAGGTCGACGGTCGCTACTACCTGCTCGCGGCCGAGGGCGGCACGGAGTTCCACCACGCGGTGTCGGTCGCGCGCGCCGACTCCGTGACGGGCCCGTACACGGGGAACAAGGGCAACCCGGTGCTCACGCACCGGCACCTCGGTCAGGGCTGCGACATCGTCGGGGTCGGGCACGCCGACCTCGTCGAGGGGCCCGACGGCTCGTGGTGGGCCCTCCTGCTCGGCATGCGACCCTACGGCGGGTACCACTACAACCTCGGCCGCGAGACGTTCCTCGTGCCGGTCGAGTGGCAGGACGGCTGGCCCGTCTTCGCCCCCGGTGTCGGACGCGTCACCGCCGAGGTCGACGTGCCGTTCGCCAGCGACGCGGCGTGGGGCGCGGCGCAGGGACGGACGTCCGGCGTCGTCCGGTCCGACGACCCGCGGTGGAGCTCGGTCCGGGCGCTGCCGTCCGACGTCGCGACCCCGCGGGGCGACGGCTGGGACCTCCCCGTCCATCCCGCGACCCTGACCGAGCCGGTGGCGAGCGCGTTCCTCGGCGTGCGCCAGCAGCACACGGACGTCGACGTCCGGGCGACGCTGCGCGTCGCTCTCGCCGACGGAGAGGACGCAGGCATCGCCGTGCGGCAGTCCGATGCGGACCACGTTCGGTTGTTCCTCACCGGGAGGAGGGACGCGGACGGTCGTCGCCGCGTCGTTGCCGTCCACCGGCAGGGCGGGCACGGCACCGTCGTCGGCGAGACGACACTGGGAGCCGGCAGCGCCGACAGCGCCGACAGCGCCGACGCAGCCGTGACCCTCGCCGTCCGGGCACGAGGTCAGGACTACACGCTCCTCGCCGCCACCGCCGGGAGCGAGCTGGTCGAGGTCGCCGTCGTGGACGGTCGGACGCTCGACAGCGTCTCGGCCGGCGGCTTCGTCGGCCTGTGGGTCGGGGTGTTCGCGACGAGCCACGGAGCGCCGAGCGAGACGGTCGTCCACGTCGACCGGTTCGAGTACCTGTTGGTCACGAACCACCGCCCGTAGTCTGCCGTCACCACCCCCACGGGAGCAGGGGACGACCTCCCCGGGTCAGCCTGTCGGGGGAGGAGCGGCTCGGAAGGTCAGCCGAGCGGCGGACGCGGTGGGCACCTCGCGCTGTCTACCGTCGAGGTATGACGACGAACCCGTTCCCTCCCGCCGTGCCGGTCCGTCCGTCCGGCCGCCCCGTCGAGCCTGCCGCCCGCGTCGAGCGGGTGACCAAACGCTACGGCGACGGCGACGGGTCGGTCGTCGCGCTCGACGACGTGAGCCTCGACATCGCGCCCGGTCAGCTCACCGCGGTCATGGGCCCGTCAGGGAGCGGGAAGTCGACGCTCATGCACGTCATGGCGGGCCTCGACAACCCGACGTCGGGCCGCGCATGGATCGGTGGCACGGAGATCACGACCCTCGGCGACGAGGACCTCACGGCGATCCGGCGGCGTCAGGTCGGCTTCGTGTTCCAGGCGTTCAACCTCGTCCCGACGATGGACGTCCTCGACAACGTCCTCCTGCCGTTCGAGCTCGACGACCACACGCCGACTCCCGACCAGCGTGCGTGGGTGGACCACCTCGTCGGACGCCTCGGTCTGCAGGACCGGCTGACGCACCGGCCGGGCGAGCTGTCCGGCGGACAGCAGCAGCGCGTGGCGATCGCCCGCGCGCTCGCGACGCGCCCCGACCTCGTCCTGGCCGACGAGCCGACCGGCAACCTCGACTCCCGCTCCGGCGCGGGAGTCCTCGCCCTCCTCGCCGACGCCGCCGAGAACCTCGGCCAGTCGATCGTCATGGTCACGCACGACGCGGGTGCTGCGTCCCACGCGTCGCGCGTCGTCTTCATCGCCGACGGACGGCTCGTCCACGAGCTGTCCCACCGGGCGAGCCGCGCCGAGATCTCCCGGGTCATGGACGCGCTCGAGGAGCAGGCAGCGTGAAGAACGCGGTCCGGGAGCTGCGCGCCGACCCTCGCCAGCACGTGCCGAGCGTCCTCGTCGTGACGATCGCGTCGCTCCTCGGCGTCGTCATCATCGACGGGGTCGCGATCCTCACCGCGTGGCTCAAGCAGTCCGACGCCGTGTCCTCGTCGGGGACTGCGCTGCTCATGCTCGCGATCGTCGGCGTCGTCTTCTTCGCGATCGCCCTGTTCGTCTCGGCGCTCGTCATCTCCAACACGTTCGGCATCATCGTCGCGGGGCGCAGCGAGCGGATCGCGCTGCTGCGGCTCGTGGGAGCCTCGTCCAGGCGGCTGCGGCGGTCGGTGAGCGTCGAGGGTGCTGTCGTCGGGGTGCTGGGGACCGTGGCCGGCGCGCTCGTCGGGCTCGTGATCGCCGTCGGGACGGTCGCCGTCCTGAGGACGGTGGGCGACGCGCCCGGGCTCAGCGCGAACCTCCTCGGTCCGTGGATGGTCGCGCCGCTCGTGTCGACGATCGTCGTCACCTGGGCCGCCGCGTACGCGGGCTCACGGAAGATCCTCACGGTCTCCCCGATGGAGGCGACCGGCCAGGCGCGCGAGCCCTCCGTCGAGGAGGGGCGGGCGCACCGTGGCAAGCACGTGGGATCGATCCTCTGCGCCGTGCTCGGGACGTTGCTCATCGTCGCGGGCGTGGTCGTCGGCCAGCGCTCACCGCTCGGGCTGCTCGTCGCACTGCCCGGCGGGATGCTCTCGTTCCTCGGGCTGTCGCTCGGCTCGGCGTGGGTCATGCCGCCGGTGCAGCGGATCGTCGGGCAGGCGATCGGGCGCGGCCCGGCCGGTCGGATGGCGGCGCGCAACGCCGCCCGCTACCCGGCACGCACCGCTCGCACGACGATGGGCCTCGTCATCGGCGTGACCCTCATCGTCATGTTCGCGACGGCCGCGGTGAACGTCACCGACGCCATGGCTCGCGCCGGGGCTGCGTCCGGCGAGCCGCCGGAGGTCACGGCGGAGCTCGCGTCGGTCGTCGCCGACGCGGTGACGTTCCTGTCCGTGCTCGTCGGGTTCTCCGTGGTCATCGCGGTCGTCGGCGTGGTGAACAACCTGTCGCTGTCCGTGCTCCAGCGCACCCGGGAGATCGGGTTGCTGCGTGCGGTCGGGTTGTCGCGGTCACGGGTGCGGGGGACCATCCGCGCCGAGGCCGCCCAGCTGACCGTCGCCGCCACCGCCCTCGGGAGCGTGCTCGGCGTCGTCTACGGCTGGGCCGGCAGCATGAGCCTGCTCTCGGCCGTCAGAGGAGTCGGGTTCTTCCCGCCCGTCGTCCCGTGGGCCGTGCTCGGTGCGACGGTGGTGGTCGCGGCGGGCGTCGTGCTCGCCGCGTCGCTCGTGCCCGCGCGCCGCGCGACCGAGATCTCCCCGACGACAGCACTGGTGGCGATCTAGCATGCGGGAGCACAGCATGGACGAGTCAGTGGTGCCGGAGGTCAGCGTGCAGGAGCCCTGCGTGGAGAAGGGCGCCGTGCCCGAGCCTGCCGTGCAGCGGGCCGGTGGTCGCGGACGGTCGGCCGGGGCCACGGCACTGATCGAGACGGCGGTCGCCGTGGCGGTGGTCAGCCTCCTCCTCGGCGCGGCCACGTTCCTCGCGCAGGGGCTGCTCCCCGATCCGCTGCGGCCGCTGGCGAACTCGGCGAGCGGCTGGACGCTCCTCACCGTGCTCGTCGTGCAGCTCGCGCGGGCACGTCCCCTGCCCTCGGCCGTCCTCGGGGCGGTGGGCTTCGTCGCTCTCGTCCTCGGCTACGCGATCGCCGCCGACGTCCGAGGACTGTTCTACAGCCCGGTCCTCTTCGGCGTCGTCGGGATCCTCGTCGGGCCCTTCGTCGGGGTGGCCACGTCGTGGCTGCGCAGCACCGGGTGGCGGGCTGCGCTCGGGGCGGGTGCGCTCGCGGGGGTCGCGCTCGGCGAGTGCGTCTACGGCCTCGTCGTCGTCTCCGACACGACCGGATGGTTCTACTGGGTTCTCATCGGTGTCGCCGGGGTGGCGCTGCTCGGTGTGACGCTCGTCCGCCGCGCCGGTCGGGGCGTCGTCGCACTCGGGGGAGTCGGCGTCGCGCTCGCCGTCGCGGGAGCGTTCTTCGTCGCGTACAGCGGTCTGGGGTAGCGGGATCGTCGCGGCCGGGCCGGGTCACGGCGCTCCGGGGGTGTTCGGCCTAGGAAGCCAGCTGCTCCGGCGCGTCGCGGCCGGCGCCGACCGGTCGCGCGTCGAGGTCGGGCTGGTGGATCTCTGCCCAGACCGCGTCAAGGGAGAGGCCGAGGACGTCGGCGATCGCCGCGATGGTCGAGAACGCGGGGGTCGCGACGCGACCTGACTCGATCTTGCGGAGGGTCTCGGGGGAGACCCGGGCGGCGAGAGCGGTGTCGAGCATCGAGCGCTCGCCCCGGGCCCGACGCAGGAGGGCGCCGAGGCGACGTCCACGGTCGATCTCTGCGGGTGTGAGGGGCAACCTGACCATGGTGTCGATCCTAGCCGGGATAGTATGGCCGGGATAGTTATTGGAAAAGTGTGAGAAGGGCGCCGCATGATCGAGATCCTCAACCCCGCCGAGCTGGTCCGAGCGAGGGCGACGGGTGCGCTGGTCGCCGACATCCTGCAGACCCTCAAGGAGCGCAGCGTCGTCGGCACCAACCTCCTCGAGATCGACCGGTGGACCCAGGAGATGATCGTCGAGGCCGGAGCCGAGTCTTGCTACGTCGACTACGCACCCTCCTTCGGGCGCGGGCCGTTCGGCCACTACGTCTGCACGGCCGTCAACGACGCCGTGCTCCACGGCCTCCCGCACGACTACGCGCTCGCTGACGGCGACCTGCTGACGCTCGACCTCGCCGTCCTGCTGGACGGGATCGCCGCCGACTCCGCCATCAGCTTCGTCGTGGGCCGCTCGCAGCCGGCCGAGAGCGTCGCGATGATCGACGCCACGCGACGTGCGCTGGCCGCGGGGATCGCCGCCGCGCGCCCCGGGGCGCGGGTCGGGGACATCTCGCACGCGATCGGCACGGTCCTCACCGAGGCCGGCTACCCGGTCAACACGGAGTTCGGCGGCCACGGCATCGGGTCGACCATGCACCAGGACCCGCACGTCGTGAACATCGGTCGGCCCGGCCGCGGGTACACGCTGCGCCCGGGGCTGCTCCTGGCGCTCGAGCCGTGGGTCATGGCCGACACCGCTGAGCTCGTCACCGACGCCGACGGGTGGACCCTCCGCAGCGCGACCGGCTGCCGCACCGCGCACAGCGAGCACACGATCGCCATCACCGACGACGGAGCAGAGATCCTCACGCTGCCGCGGCACGCTCGGCCCTGAGGTACTGGGATCGGCCGCACGCGCACGTGGTTCCACATCTTCTGGATCCCGCTCGTGCCCTTCGGCGGCGGCCAGGAGAGCGTGCGGTGCACGGTCTGCGGCGGGGAGTGGGCGCCGGCCGTGCTGGGGGCGCACCAGGCTCGGTAGCCTTCCGCAGGGCCCGTCCTTACGGAAGGCTAGAGCGCTAGCCTTCCGTAGCGGGACCTGACGCGGAAGGCTCGAAGGCCTTCTTGGGTGTTCCTGCTCGCCGGGACGAGTCCGTGGACAACCGCTCTCGCGCGACGGGGCTCACGCTCGCCGGTAGTGCTCCGCCAGCCGTCGCAGTCCCTCGTCGACGCTGACGTCAGGCTCCCACTCGAGGTCGGCGCGCGTGCGACGCTGGTCGAACCAGTGGGCGGTGGAGAGCTGTTCCGCGAGGAAGCGGGTCATCGGCGGCTCGTCCTCGCCCGGGCGCACGCGCCACGCGGCCTCGATCGCCGAACCCGCCGCGCGCGCGAGACCGGCGGGCACGCGCCACGCCGGGGCGCGGACGCCGGCCGCGCCGCAGATCCCGGCGAGCAGCTCGGCGACCGGCCGCGGTTCGCCGTTCGTGATCACATAGGCGTTGCCGTGCACCGCGTCGACGCGGTGCAGCGCCGCTACGATCGCCGACGCCGCGTTGTCGATGTACGTCGAGTCGATGAGTGCGGCGCCGTGGTCGAGGAGCGGCAGCCGCCCGGCGCGTGCTCGCTCGACGACGCGCTCGACGAGCTGCGTGTCACCCGGCCCCCACACGATGTGCGGACGCACCGCGACGACCCGCAGCTCAGGGGAGTCGGCTGCCAGCGCGAGGAGCTCGGCCTGCGCCTTCGTCCGCGCGTAGTCACCGCGCGCGTGCTCCGGGTCGGCGGGAGACGCGTCGTCCCCGACGATCGAGGACCCCGCGTGCGCCACCGATGGCGACGAGACGAAGACGAGTCGCTCGACCCCGCCCGCCCGCAGCGCCTCGACGAGCGTGCGCGTTCCCTCGACGTTGACGCGCTCGAAGTCCGCGGGGGCACCGGCGAAGGACACCTTCGCGGCCAGGTGGACAGCGGCGTCGACCCCGGCGACAGCGCGCGCCACGTCGGCCGGCTCCGTCACGGAACCGAGGACGTCCTCGACCCCGTCGACGCCGGACGGGCGCCGCTGGAAGGTCCGGACATCGTGACCCGCGTCGCGCAGGCCCGCGGCGACGGCACTGCCGAGAAGCCCGCTCGCACCTGTGACGAGGACCCTCACGGTCGGGTCATCCGTCCGCCGGACAGGATGTCCTCGGCCCAGCGCGCGAGCCGCGTGCGGTCGATCTTCGAGTTGTGCCGCACGTCCGTCGGCAGCGTCGGCACCACGAGGACCGCGGCGACGCGTCGGCCAGGCGTCCCGGCTGCCACAGCCTCGCGGACCGCCGCAGCGAGAGCCGCGTCGGCCAGCGCCACGCGCCGAACAGCGGGCAGGGTCTCGACGATGACGACGAGCTGCTGGGTGCCACGCGGCCCCACGCCCACGAGCGCGGCACGGTCGACCGCGTCGACGCCCTCGACCTGCTGCTCCACACCCACCGGCGTGACGACGCCGTCAGCCGTCACGACGACGTGCGCGAGGCGACCCTCGACCCACAACCGGCCCTCGGCGTCGAGGTGCCCGACATCGCCGGTCCGGTGCCACCGTGCGCCGGCGTCAGAGGGCGCCTCCACGCGACGGCTCGCCCGCTCCGTGAGCCACAGGCGGTCGTAGTGGTCCTTGACGTGCGGCGCGGACACGACGATCTCTCCGGTCACGTCGGGCTCGACCGCCAGCGCGCCGGTGGCGTCACCGGCGTCGTCGAGCCGCGAGATGCGGACCTTGACGCCCGCGACGGGCGTCCCCACGCAGACCCCGGCGGCCCCGATGGTGCCGCCGGTCGAGCGCGCCGCGTCGCGGATGCCCTCGAGCGTGTTGTCCGTCATGAGCAGGCCCTCGGTCATCCCGTAGGGCGTGTGCGGCGTCGCGTTCGGCATGAGCCGCCCGACCGCCGCGAGCAGCGGCTCCGGCACGGGAGCCCCGGCGGACAGGAACGTCTGCACGCCGGCGAGCGCGGCATAGTCGTCCTTGGAGAGCTCGCCCGACGTCGCGACGACGTTCGCGATCGCGGCGGGGGACAGGAACAGCACGGTCGCGTCGACGGCGGCCGCTGCGGCGGCCACGGCCGGAGCCGTGAGCGTCTTCGGCGACGTGACGTCCATGTCGGGCGTCACGGAGCGTGCGCCGAGCGCGGGCCCGAGGAGCGCGAAGGGCGCGAAGCCGGCCACGAGACCGGTGCCGACACCGATGCCGTAGTGGCCTGCAAGTGCGTCACGGATCGCGCAGAGCTGGGCGTGCGTGTACACGACACCCTTCGCTGGTCCGGTCGAGCCGGACGTGAAGAGGATGGCGGCCGGGTCGGACGCGACCGGCGGGACGGGCAGGGCGGCCGGGCCGCCGTGGCTCTCGGTGGCGAGCGTGTGGACCCCGAGGTCGATGACGTCCGCGAGTGCGCACGTCACGCCGAGAGCCCGCGCGGCGGCACCGGGCAGCAGGGTCGTGGAGATCTTCTGCCCCGGCCAGCCGAGCGCGCGCGCTGCGGTGAGACCTGGCAGGGCGCCGATGACGTGGTCGGCCTGCGCGCCGCGCACCGCGCGAGTCAGCCCGCGCAGGCCCAGACCCGCGTCGGCGACGACGACGACCGCGCCGAGGCGCAAGCACGCGTAGAGGACGGCGGTGAGGTCCGCGCCCGGGGGCACGAGGAGCGAGACGCGGTCTCCGTGGGCGACTCCGAGGCGGGAGAGGCCGGCCGCGATCTCGTCGACCCGGCGGGCGAGCAGGCGCCACGACACGACGCGCGGCGCCGGACCGGACGGCGGGGCCATCTCGACGAGCGCCGTCTCCGGGCTCTCCCGGAGGGTGTCGAGCTGGTGCCACATCGGGAGGGACGCAGCGGGTGCGGAGTCGGCCGCAGCGCGTGCGGGCGCAGCCGCGGCACCGGACGCGCCGAGGGTCGCCACCCCGCGCTCCGTCAGCCACGTGAGCACCACCTCCGCGTAGTCGACGTCCTCGGCCACGAGGTGCCCGGCACCTTCGAAGCGGTGGACGTCGGCGTGCGGGATGCGGTCGACGAGGTCGTCGAGGTACCGGTCGGAGAAGATCGGGTCGCGCGGTCCCCAGAGCATGAGGGTCGGGACGGAGAGGACGCGGAGGCTCTCGGCGATGCGGTCGAGCTCCGCACTGCTCTCGTGCGCCGCGTCGACGGGGATGTCGGCGACGAAGCCGCCGATGCCGCCGCGGCGGTCCGCGGTGCGGTAGGGCGCGCGGTACCCGGCCTTGACGGCGGGGGCGAGCGGCGGGTGCGCGAGGGCGAGGGTCGTCTCGAGGAAGGCGGGGGTCGTCACGGTCGACCCGGCGAGCAGGGGACCGGTGAGCGCGAGGCGCAGCGGCGCCGGGATCGAGTACGCCTCGGGCTGGTGGATCGCGGTGTTGAGCACCATGGTGCCGGCGAGGACCTCGGCGTGGTCGACAGCCCAGCCGAGGGAGACGACACCGCCCCAGTCGTGGCCGAGCGTGACGACCGGGCCGTCGAGCCCGAGGGCGTCCGTGAGGTCGCCGAGGTCGGCGACGCGGCGCGCGAGGGGCCGCTGCACGCCGGTGCGCTCCGAGAAGCCCATGTCGAGCTGGTCGACGGCCACGACACGCCAGGCGCCTGCGGTGGCGTCCTGGGCCGCGTCCGTCGCTGCTGCGACGAGCCGGCGCCAGAGGTACGACCACGTCGGGTTCCCGTGCACGCAGAGGATGGTGCCGACGGGCGTCACGCCGAGCTCGGCGAGACGCTCGGTGTTGTCGAGGACGTGCCACGTGCGGGTGCCAGCGCCGTCGGTGGGACCAGCTCCGGACTCCGGGGCGGTCACGAGCCGGGAGAACGCGGGGTCCATGCCGTCGAGCGGGGTCCCGTCCGGGGCGCGCGGAGGCAGGGAGGCCGGCGCTGTGGCAGCCGCCGCCCTGGGGAGACGCCGCATCACCAGGCGATCTCCATCATGGCCGTGTTGAGCCCGGAGCCGACCCCCATGAGGAGCACCCGGTCGCCCGGGTTGAGGGTGGAGGACTGCTCGGAGAGCGTGATGGGGATCGACGCGGGGCCGACGTTGCCGTACTTCGCGTACGTCACCGGCACGCGCGAGTGGTCGAGGCCGGCGGCCTTGACGATCGCGTTCGTGTGGACGTCGGAGACCTGGTGGAGGATGTACCGGTCCATGGATGACCAGTTCCAGTCCTTCTTGGCTTCCTTCCACGCGGCGACGACGAGCTCCATGCCGCCCTTGAGCAGCGCCTTCGCGTCTGTGAACATCCCTTCGACGCTCCCGACGCACAGGTCGTTGAACTGTGTCGCGGCGCGGGTGACCCCGCCGAGGATGCGGTGCCCGCCCGGGTGCTTGTCCGCCGGGCCGAGCACGGCGGCCGCGGCACCGGACCCGAGGGTCAGGCTCGCGAACTCGCTCATGAAGTCCGTGCGGCTGATGCCCTCGCGGCCGAGGCGCTGGATCGTGTTGTCCTGGATCTCGTCGGCGTCCTCGCCGTTGATGACCATCGCGTACTGGATCTGTCCGGCGTCGATGAGCTGCGCGGCGAGGGACATGCCGTTGACGAACCCGAGGCACGCGTTGGCGATGTCGAAGTTCACGGCGGAGGACGGGAGGCCGAGCTGGTGATGGATACGCACGGCGACGGACGGCTCGAGGTGCTTGCGCGTCACGGACGTGTTGATGATGAGGCCGATCTGGCTCGGCTCGATGCCGGCCTCGGCGAGAGCCTTCTCGCCGGCCTGGACGGCCGCGCCGTCGAAGGTCTGGCCCTCGGCCCAGTTGCGTCGCTCGTGGACCCCCGCGACGCGCTGGAGGAGACCGCGCGGCAGGCGCAGTCGCTTGAGGACCGGGCGCAGGCGCTCGTCGATCTCTGCCGACGTCGTCACGCGGTCGGCCAGGGTCGTCGCGAGCGACAGCAGCGCCACGTTCCGATGCACTGATGTTGCATTGCCGTTCACAGGCACTTCCCAATCCGTTTGCCGTCGTGGGCACCGCGGTGCGGTGGCAATTCTGCCATCCCGCCCGCCACCTTGCCTGGACAGACCCTGGGAGAGGCGCGTCGCCTCACCGTTGCGGCGTGGACTCCCGCACAGTCACCGTACCTGCCACGCCGATGACCCGCGGCTCCGGGGCGGGGTCGGCGAAGGCGAGATCGGTGGCGGCGATGCCGATGTCCTGCAGCGGTAGATGAACGGTCGTGAGCCGCGGGGTGACGTCCTGGAGGGCGTCGATGTCGTCGAAACCGGCGAGCGCCATGTCCTCGGGCACGCGCAGACCTGCCTCGGTGAGTGCGGCGAGCGCGCCGAGAGCCATGACGTCGTTAGCGGCGAAGATCACATCGGGTCGAGGGCCGCGCAGGACTGCCCGAGCCGCGTCGTGGCCGCCGTCGCGGGTGAAGCGCGAGTGCGTGAGCGTCGCTCGCGCGTCCCCACCCTCGGTGAAGCCGGCGACGAACGCGGTGGACCGATCACGGGCGGTGAGGTGGTCGGCAGGCCCGGCGAGGACGGCGGCGTCCCGGTAGCCGCGGCCGCGCAGGGTGCGGCCGAGGTCGCGGGCTGCGACGACGTTGTCGATCGCGATCGTGTCGACGCCGAGCAGCGGCTGACCCACGAGCACCGCCGAGCCGCCCGTCCGTCGGAAGACGTCGAGCGCCTCACGGGTCGCTGCAAGGGCTCGTGCGTCGTCGCGCCGTCCGCCGACGATGATGAGCGCGTGCGCCCGCTGGGAGTGCAGCAGCTCGACGAGCTGGACCTCGCGCCCGGCGTCGGACTGCGTGCTCGCGAGGGTGACGACGTAGCCCCGGCGCTCGGCCGCGACCATGACGCCGGCGGCGATCGCGGAGAAGTACGGGTCGATGATCGAGTGGACGATGAGGCCGAGCTGGGTCGTCGCCCCACGCGCCATCGCCTGCGCGTTGGCGTCGGGCGAGTAGTGGAGGGCGGTCGCGGCCGCGAGGACGCGTTCGCGGATGTCCGCGCGGACCGAGCGGTTCTTGTTGCCGTTGATCGCGCGGCTCGCGGTCGCGAGGGAGACGCCTGCCTCGCGGGCGACGTCGGTGAGCGTCACGCGGGCGGCCATGGTGCCGATCCTAGACGGGTGTGGACGGTGTGGGTGGAGGCGCGCCCCGGTCGTCGAGATCACCGACCCACGGTAGGTCAAAGTCCTGGTCACCAGGCTCTTGTGGGGCGTTCTTCACCGCCGATAGGTTGTCCACCAACCGCTCGCCCATCGCGGAACCACCACCCCAGGAATGGACACCTCATGACCCCGATCCGTGCTCGCTCCGGCATCGCTCTGAGCCTCTTCGCACTCCTCGCGCTCACAGCCTGCTCCGGTGGGTCGGACACGGCGGCCACGTCTGCGCCGGAGGAGACCGTCGGGTGGGACGTCTACGTCCAGGAGTGCCTGTCCGAGGCAGGCTATGAGACACGGCTCGACGGGGACGGCGGACTCCTCCCTGTGGACAACGAGCCGCTCGCCGAGGAAGCCATGATGGCGGAGGTCGCAGCGCAGAGCACGTGCACCGACGAGTGGACCGAGAAGTACCCGGCGGCGACGGTCCCGATCGCCACGAAGTGACCGCCCGTCGCACGTTCGCGGTCTAGGCCTCGGGGTCGCCCTCGATCTCGTCTGCCAGCGCCGGCAGCGGCGGGTCGGCTGCGGTGCCCTTCGCGTCGGCGTAGGACACGACGGTCGCGATGCTCACGCGGAACTCCACCGGTGTGCGGGCGAAGAGCAGCCGCCCGGCCTCGGCGGCGGCCTCCTCGACGAGCCGGGCGACCTCCTCGGCGCGGTCCGCCGGCGTGTGGACCATGACCTCGTCGTGCAGGAAGAACGCCAGATGGGCTCCGCCTGCCGGGTGCGGAGCTGCGCCGGGCCCCGCGGGGCCTTCGAGCGCACGGAGGCGGAGCCGGAGGAGCGCCATCCAGCACAGGGCCCACTCGGCCGCCGTGCCCTGGACCACGAAGTTCCGTGTGAAGCGGCCCCAGCCGCGGGCGAGGCTGCGCGCACGGTCCTGATCGACGGCGGTAGCCTCCTGCTCGGCTGCCGCGGCCTGGGCCTCCCGCCACGCCTCGCCGGGCAGCGGCGAGCTGCGCCCGAGCCACGTCGAGATCACCTGACCGCGCTCACCGGCGCGTGCGGCCTGCTCGACGAGGGCGAGCGCCTGCGGGTACGCCTTCGTGATGCGCGGCAGCATCCGGCCCGACTCGCCCTGCGTGCCGCCGTACATCGCGCCGAGCATCCCGTACTTCGCCTGCTGGCGGGTCTCGACGGCGCCGGTCGCGACCATCCCCTCGTACATGTCGGAGGCCCGGCCGGCGCGGGCCATCGCCTGGTCGCCCGACATCGCGGCGAGGATGCGCGGCTCGAGCTGGGCCGCGTCGGCGACGACGAGCGTCCACCCCGGGTCGGCACGGACGGCGCCCCGCACCTGGTGGGGGAGCTGGAGCGCGCCGCCGCCGTCGGACGCCCAGCGCCCGGTGACCACGCCGCCCGGCACGTAGACCGGACGGAACCGACCGTCCGCCACCCAGGTGTCCAGCCAGTGCCAGCCGTTCGCGGTGAGCAGGCGGGAGAGCTTCTTGTACTCGAGGAGCGGCCTGATCGCCGGGTGCTCGACGGTGCGCAGCTCCCACGAGCGGGTCGACGTCACGGGCAGTCCTGCCGAGCGCAGCTGTCGCAACAGCTCCGCCGGTGAGTCCGGGTTGAGGTCCTCCACACCGAGCGCCTCGCGCGTCTCCGCGAGCTTGGCCTCGAGCAGCGCGGGACGGTAGCCCGCGGCGGGTCGTGGGCCGAGGACGTCGGCAAGGATCCTGTCGTGCTCTGCGGCGTCCCACGGGACCCCCGCGAACGTCATCTCCGACGCCACGAGCGCACCCGCGGACTCGGCCGCGAGGAGCAGACCCAGGCGGGCCGACGCCGGTGTCCCGTCCTCGGCGGTCGCTCCGGCGAGCGCCGCACGTTGCCGTCGCAGCTCCGCCAGCGGGTCGAGCGGCACGGTCGGCGTGAGGTCGAACAGACCGTCCGGGACGGTCGCGGTGCGGGCCTCGTCCCACCCGCTCGGCGGCGCCGTCGCCAGGGCGCTGCGCGCGGTGAGCGCGCTGTTGCGCAGGATCGTGTGGCACAGGCGCAGGTCCCAGCAGCGGGCGACGCTCACCCCGCTCACGAGGAGCGACGGGTAGAGCGCGGCGGTGTCGGCCCACACCCAGCGCGGGGGCTCGGTCGTCGCCTCGCGCTCGCGGACGACGTGGGCGAGGTCCGTCGCGGAGATCGTCGTGCTGTCGAGGACGCGGATCGACCCGGCGTCGGGGGTGACGTCCCCGGGAGACGCCATCTCGACGTCGTGGAGGGTCAGCGACGCTTCCCCCGACGGCACCACGACGACATGCACGCTCCCATTCTCCCCGGTGGGAGCGTGCACCGGGCGCGTGAGCGCGGCTCGCTCAGGCCGGAGCGCACGCCGCCGCGAGCGACTGCGTCCCGGTGACGCGCAGGAGATCGAGCTTGGCCGCGTCGTCGCTGCGGGGAGCCACGGTGTAGGCGACGATCCGCAGGTTTCCGCCCTGGACGAGCAGGACGTCGCAGTCGAGGGTGATGCGCCCCACCTCCGGGTGGGCGATCGTCTTGTGCTCAGACTCGTGCACAGCCACCTCGCCGCGCTCCCACAGCTCCGCGAAGCGTGGGCTCGCCGCGCGCAGGTCGTCGACGAGCGAGCGGAGCTCCCGGTCGCGCGGGTAGCGCCCCGAGGCGACCCGCAGGTCCGCGACGAGGGCACGCTCGAGCCGCTCGGCGTCGCCGTCGTCGCGCACGACCCGGACCGTCTCGGGTGCGGTGAAGTGCCGCCAGACGGTGTTCCGCTCCCGCTGCGTCGCCGTCGACAGGTCACCCAGGAGAGCCGCCCACAACGGGTTCCACGCGATCGCCGTCCAGTCGGCGGTGAACACGGCGGCCGGGATGTCGCCGAGGCGGTCGAGGATGCACTGCGTCCCGGGCGTCACGTGCGACGGCATCGTCTCGAGCCCCGGTGGCAGGAGGCCGGCGACGCGGTAGAGGTGGTCACGCTCGTCGGTGCTCAGGCGCAGCGCCCGGGCCAGCGCAGAGACCACCTGGGCCGACGGGTTCGCCGCGCGCCCCTGCTCGAGCCGCACCACGTAGTCGACCGACAACCCCGCCAGCGCACCGAGCTCCTCGCGGCGCAGCCCCCGCGCCCGGCGCCCACGGCCGGCGGGGAGCCCGACGTCCTCGGGGAGCACCCGGTCGCGCCAGGCGCGCAGCACCGTCGCGAGCTCGCCGCGCTCGCTGCCCTTCACGGAGCTGGTCGTCACGCCGGCGCTCGGCACGACCGTGCTCGCCGCGCTCCTGTCCCGCACGCCCGTCCTGGGTCCGGTGGTGTCCATGTCCCCAGTGTGTCGCCCGTTCGCCGCCGCGTCGCCTGGCGCGGCCCGTCGAGGGTGGTACTGCCCGTCCCACCGTCGCGCGAGGTACTGGTTGGGCGCCGCGAGAGGGACGAGCGTGGTGGTCATGACAACAACACTCATCACAGGAGCGAACAAGGGTCTGGGCTACGAGACGGCACGTCGTCTCATCGAGCTCGGCCACACCGTCTACCTCGGGGCCCGCGACGCGGGCCGCGGCCAGGCCGCAGCCGATGCGCTCGGCGCCCGCTTCCTCCCGCTCGACGTCACGGACGACGCGTCTGTGACGGCGGCGGCCGCCACGATCACGGAGGAGGTCGGTCACCTCGACGTCCTCGTCAACAACGCCGGCATCGCCGGGACCTCTACCTCGCCGGAAGCGGCGACGGGTGCGGACGCGCTCGCCGTCCTCGACACGAACGTCGCGAGCGTGGTGCGCACCACTGCGGCCTTCCTCGATCTCCTGCGCGCGTCGACGGCTCCCGTCATCGTCAACGTGAGCAGCGGTCTCGGTTCCTTCGACCGGACGCACGACGCGCAGCGGATCGAGTCACAGGTACCCGCGATCGTCTACGCGGCCTCGAAGTCGGCGGTCACGATGCTCACGACCCAGTACGCGAAGGCGTTGCCCGGCTTCCGGATCAACGCCGCCGACCCCGGCTACACGGCCACGGACCTCAACGGCAACGCCGGGTACCAGACCGTGCAGGAGGGCACGGACGCGATCGTCGAGCTCGCGACGCTCGGCGCCGACGGCCCGACGGGCAGCTTCCGCGACCGCGCCGGGACGGTCGCCTGGTGATGGCCGCGTCCTGAAGGAGGCGTCAAGAAGGCGGGGGGGGGGGGGGGGGGGGGGGGGGGGG